>CAYINP010000008.1:7922-12048 GCA_964364785.1 Candidatus Woesearchaeota archaeon
AAATCCCAATCTTTAAAAACGCACTTTTTCTAATCATAAAATGGTCAAAGGAATGTATCATTACATAAAACAGGCTTGGAAAAAACCAGACATGAAAGTTCTAAGAGAGAGAATGATTTCCTGGAGAGCTTCCGAAGCTGTTGTGAAAGTTGACAAACCATTGAGGCTTGACAGGGCAAGGAGTCTTGGATACAAAGATAAAAAAGGATTCGTCATGGCACGTATTCGTTTATTAAGAGGCGGACACGCGAGGCCGAGACCTATAAGGGGAAGAAGGGGTAAAAGACTTCACACAAGAAAAAATTTGAAAATGAATTATCGTTGGATTGCAGAGCAAAGAGTTCAGAGAAAATTCAAAAATTTAGTTGTTTTAAATTCATATCTTATAGGAAAAGATGGAATGCATTATTTCTTTGAAGTGATTTTGGTTGACCCTGAAAAACCAGAAATAAAAAACGACAAGACAATAAATTGGATTTCAAAACCTGTTAACAGAAGTCGCGCGTTCCGTGGTTTGACTTCTGCAGGAAGAAAATCCCGTGGATTGAGAAACAAATCGCCGACGCTGAAAGTTCGCCCAAGCGCGAGAGCAAACAAAAGCAAGGGGAAATAATATCAAAAGATGGTGTCAATAATTCTCGTTGATGACAACAAAAGAATACTTCTTCAGCACAGAACAAAAGATGCTGAAAAATATCCCGATACTTGGGGATTTTTCGGAGGGGGAATTGAAGGAAATGAAACTCCAAAAGAATGCATCGTCAGGGAATGTTTTGAGGAGTTGGAATACAGATTAAAAAATCCAAAGCTAATTTTAAGAAAAGAAATTGCCGGAAAAAAATTCTTTTTATTCATAGAAAAATATAATCCCTCGCAAAAATTGATATTGAAAGAAGGTCAAGATATGAAGTGGTTTAAAATTGATGAAGTAAGCAAAATAAACGCGACGCAATTTGTAAAAGAAATAGTAAAAGAAATTTCTCCCTTGTTAAACAGCCAAACTTAAAAAGTTCTAATTCTTTTATCGTCAATGCTCTATCGCAAACTTGCCGAACTTTACGAAGAACTTTCATCAAATCCAAGCCGTTTGAAAAAAATAGATATTCTTGCAAAATTTCTTAAAGAACTTTCAGATTCCGACAAAGAAGTTCTCTACCTTATTCTCGGAGATATTTATCCTGAATACGACCAAAGAAAAATTGGAATTTCAAGTCAGCTCGCAATAAAAGCAATTGCAAAATCTGTGGGCATTGAAAATTCCTCCGTTGTTTTGGAATGGAAAAGGCTCGGGGATTTGGGGTTGGTAGTTGAAGAATTGAAAAAAAAGAAAAAACAAGTTTTGCTTTCGTCAAATATTCTGACAACAGAAAAAGTTCTCGCAAACATGAGAAAACTTCCAGAGCTCGAGGGGAAAGGAACTGTTGAAAAAAAACTCTCCTTGATAATTGAACTTCTTGCTTCAGCGTCGGCGATTGAAGCAAAATATCTCGTCAGAACACTTATTGGAGATTTAAGAATTGGATTGAAGGAAAGCACAATAAGAGAATCTCTCACGCTTGCATTTTTCCAAGATAGCAGAAAAGATTCTGCAAAAAAAGTGCAGGAAGCGATAGACAAGACGAACGATATATCGTTGGTTTTCGAAATGGCGAGAAAAGGAAAATTAAAGGATTTGGATAAAGCAGAATTAGAAGTTGGAAAGCCGATAAAAGCAATGCTTGCAAAAAAAGCAAAAACAATTTCGGAAGGATTTGCCGCCGTCGGAAAACCTTGTGTTATTGAATACAAATACGACGGGTTTCGAATGATAATCCACAAAAAAGGCGACAAAGTTATTTTATTCACAAGAAGTTTGGAAAATGTAACAAATCAATTTCCGGAAGTTGTTGAATACATAAAAAAACACGTCAAAGGAGAATCGTTTATCTTGGATTCCGAGGCTGTTGGTTACGACAAAAAAACAAAAGAATATACTTCTTTTCAAAAAATAAGCCAGAGAATAAGAAGAAAATACGACATTGAAAAGTTAAGAGAAGAGCTCCCTGTTGAAATTAACGTTTTTGATATTTTATATTACAACGGAAAATCAATGCTTAACGAGCCGTTTATTGAAAGAACCAAATTGATAAAAAAAATTCTTCGGGACAACAGATATAAATTAATTCACGCAAAGCAAATAATTACCGACGACGAAAAAAAAGCGGAGGAATTTTACAAATCTGCATTGAGAGACAAGCAAGAAGGAATTATGATGAAAAATATGCAGGCAATTTATCAGCCTGGAAGCAGAGTCGGGCATATGTTGAAAATAAAACCGGAAGAAAGAGATTTGGATTTAGTTATCGTTGGCGGAGAATATGGAACGGGAAAAAGAAGCGGTTGGATTTCAAGTTTCATTCTTGCTTGCAAAGATGAAGAATCTGGAAAATTTTTGGAAATAGGAAAAGTGGGAACAGGAATAAAAGAAAAGAATTCCGTGGATTCCAAAGACGGAGTTTCATTCGACGATTTGACAAAAAAGATAAATCCTTTAATAGAAAAAGAGCGCGGAAAAAATGTTGATATAAGGCCGAAAATCGTCGTCGCTGTAACATATCAGGAAATACAAAAATCTCCGACGTACAATTCTGGTTTCGCATTAAGATTCCCGCGTTTCACGGCATTGCGTCCTGATAAAAGCGCAAACGATGCTTCCACGTTAAAAGAAGTTGAAAAAGATTTCGAAAACCAGAAAAGAAATTACAAATATGGATAAAAACAAAAGAATTAATTTTATAAAATAAAGAAATCATATATAAAAATGAAAAGAGGGTTGAAGTTTGCGCTATTATTTGTATTGGTGTTAAATTTATTTTTGGTTTCAGCAGGGCATCAAATTTCTCCGACTTCATTTACAAAAGACCCATATGTTTCATCTTATACAATAACAATAGACAATCCAGACACATACATCGCACCAGATACCGGTGCTCTGACAAATATCACAAACGTCAGTATAATTCTCCCTTCAGGACTAACATTTATTTCTGGAACAAATTCAACAAGCAGTTTATCTATTTTTTCAAGCAGTTCCAGCGTATTAAGTTGGTATAATATTTCATCTGGAGGCTATGTGATTGGTTCCGCAACTGGAGGCGACAACTCAAAAACCTTTTCGTTCAATTTAAATGCAACAACTCTGGGAACTTTTAATGTGACGGTAAGAACCCGTAATAGTACAGGAGATTATGATTTTGGAGTAAGTTTCAAGATAAACGACACTTCTTCTCCCACAGTTGTTCTTAATTCTCCCGCAAACAACAACGATGACCCCGACGGAGTTTTAGTCTTCGATTGCAGTGTGACAGATAATTACGATTTGGATTCGATCGCATTGTACATTTGGGACAATTCAAGCGCGCAAGTTTATTCAAGTATTCTTGCAACTTCAGGATCGAGCAACCAAACAGATTTTGATTATACTTTCTCCAGCGACGGAACTTACAGATGGAACTGTTTTGCAAACGACACTGCAAGAAATTTTGGCTGGGCTTCAAACAGAACAATCATAATTTCAGCGGATTTGAACTCATGCTCTCCAGATTGGGATTGTGATGAATCTGATTGGAGCGCCTGTTCAGATGGATTGCAAACAAGAACTTGCAACGATTCAAATTCCTGCGGAACAAATTCCTCAAAGCCCGATGAATCCCAAACTTGCGAAGTTGCCTGCGTTCCCGAATGGGATTGCACCGATTGGGCTCCTCTTCAATGTCCGGAATCTGAAAGCCAAACAAGAACTTGCCTTGATGTGAATGAGTGCGATTCAACTGTTGGAAAGCCGCCGGAAACAAGAGTTTGCACTCTTGAAAAAAGCGGTTCTGGAATTATTATAATTTCATCAATAATTGCAATTCTTGTTATAGGTGGAGGCATCGCGGCATTTGTTTTTATGAGAAATAAAACTCCTTCGCTTCCATCTTCACAGCCATTGACTTCTTACACTGGAAGCTCAAATAATTCTGGAAACAACGGACAAGGCTACACTTACAGATACAGTTGAAGAAATGAAAAAAAGAAAACAAATAAGGTATCATCTTCCCATGAAGTTCAATGTGGGCTTGGAAAAATTCGAGCCAGATATTCC
>CAYINP010000008.1:12148-13285 GCA_964364785.1 Candidatus Woesearchaeota archaeon
ATGGAAAACACCGAATATGAACCGGAACAATTTCCCGGTTTGGTTTACAAACTCAACGAACCAAATGCAACTTTTCTTTTGTTCAGCAACGGAAAACTTGTTTGCACCGGAACAAAAAACAAGCAGCAGCTTGAAGATTCAATGGCTCAGCTGCTGAAAAACGTTAAAACAGCGCTGAAGAATTACAAGTAGTTTTATAAAAAACATTTTCTTTGATTTAGAATGAAAAAAACAGGTGTTTATTTTATTGTTTTATTATTGGTGGTTATTGGAATTATTTTTATTAATGGTGCTTTAAGCTCTTCAATAAAACAGCATGATGCAAATCAAACTAATGTTAGATTTCAAGGTTATAATCAAGCTAGTATACAGACGACTGATTTAAAATCAGCTATAAGTAATGGATGATTAAGGAGTTCATCTGGAAAGACAGTTCAAGATGTTTCTATTATAGCTCCAGTCGGACACAATTTCAGCGAGGTTTGGGTTTCTGTAAATTCCGTACAAGGAACATTGAAAGATATGATTTCTTCTAGAAGTTTGTGCGGAACAACAAGCCAAACAAATCCCTCACCTTCTGCAGGTTTTGTCGGAATGCTTTCAACGCAAGTTGAAATTTCCACGGAAAAAAGTTTGCAGCAGGGAATCGACGACGGAAGCATAGCGAAAGTTGACGGTGGTTGGAGTTCTTGGAGTGGTTGGGGTGGTTGTTCCGTTACTGCTTGCGGTCAAACTGGAACGCAAGAAAAAACTAGAACTTGCACAAATCCCGCTCCGTTTTGCGGAGGAGCTGCTTGTCCTGGAAGTAATACTGACACGCAAAGTTGCAGCACTGCGCCATGTCCAGTAATACCTGATTTTTACGGAAGTTGGACTAATACGGCAGTCTGTCAAAATGTTCCAAGCGATACTTGCAATAACAACAAAAATGACCCTTACACCTGCCTGGATGGAGCAGCCAAAATTTGTACAGACAGAGATTTACTTTCCTCTAGCACACAGGTTTATGGATGTCCACCTGGAACTGCAGGAGGAGCCCCTTTCTTTCAGTATAGATATAGGAGTATACTTTGCATTCCCTGACTTTCACCCTCACAAATAATCATCTAGTTTTTAACATCCTCAAAATTTCCCACA
>CAYINP010000009.1:0-12900 GCA_964364785.1 Candidatus Woesearchaeota archaeon
CTACGTCCTAAAATAAAAGGAGTAGTAATATTAAAGAAGAAATTGGGTTTATAAATGTTTTTTAGTCTTTGATGCAACGGACACTCATTGAATTTACTTTATCGTCCCTGCTAAACTCATTGCCAAAAGCACTAAGATTATAATACAGGCTTATTGGGAAAGCAGTAGTTGAACTGGTTTCCGTGGAAGACCAAAAATATGCTTTCTGAGTATTAAATTCATACGTTCCATTTGAATATCTTATTCCTCCGGGCAAAGCGGTAAAGCCGCTTTCATTTGTTGCACCGGAATTTGGCGAGAGCCAATGTGAGGTTCCTGCTTCTTTTAATTTTCCTCCAGCATTGCCAGGATTTCCTCCAAGATACTCCGTTAAAATATTCCATCCTGAAGTTGAAGGCAAATGCCATCCACTTGGGCAAGCATTAACAGCAGCATTCCAAGAATATAGTCTTCCATAAACATTGCAATTACTTGAACTATTATTGTAACAATAAGAATTTGAAGAGTTGTAATTCAAATTTTCGACCATCCACCATTGTGTTCCAATTCTCACAGTATCGTAGATTTTCCCATCCCTTGAATCAGTTAATGTTCCTTGTGAAGATATTGCGCCGAAATCCAAAATCTTCTCGTAGAGTTGAAATTCTTTCGAATAATCCAACAAAGTTTTGCTTATCATTTCCGCTTTAACGCCAATTTCTCCCGTCAATCCCGCGTGAATCTGCCATGAAGAATCGCTTATTACCGCTCTCGCGTATATATTTGCCCTTGCATACGGGCCGGCGACCCCATAAAAAAGAAATTTTGCAATAGGGCTCATATAGGCCACGAAATCAAGAGAATTGAAAAGAGTTGGAGGAGTCAAGTCTAAAGTGTTTATGAAAGTACTTTTAAAACCCCATCCCCCATTATAAGAAATTTCCGTCGAGAAATCTGCATCATTCCTAATGCTTGTCGTTACAGGAGCCAAATTTCCCTGAACTCCGACATTCAATGATAATATCGGGAAGACTACGGCAGGAAATGGCAAGCCTGGAATTGGAACGGTAAAGGGAGAAAGGGGGTAACTTACAAATTCAATTTCATGTTCCATTCCTGAAATCGCGGAAATCAAAACAGCTTCTAGATTTGAATCTTCATTTATGAACGGTTCAAATGAAAAATATTGCAATCCATTTTCATCAAAATCCATGTCAAGATTTGCATTTACATTAAAATAAATTCCTCCGCTTAAAGTCGCGCCATAGCCAAGGTCCATATCTTCAAATTGCGCGCTGAATTGTCCCAGATTAAATGTTTCACTTACATCTTGAAGATAATTCTGATTTTGGTTTCTTAGTTGGTTTGATGCAATTGAATTTGCAACAGCCTCTTCCAAAGTCCCATTTTCAACTTCAACATACATTTCGTCGTCGGATACAAATTTAACTCTTTTAAGAAACCCATATGGGAATTTTTCCAAGACAACAGGATTGTCGCTTAAACCGAATCCAATTATGTCTCCTTCTTTGAAAGTGACGGGCTCCGAGAAGTACCAAACATTTCCTTCAACAAGAACTATTTCCAGCTGCTTTTCTGAAGGCGCATAAGTTTCATGCGTTGCAATATCATCCTCCGGAGGATTTTCATCACTGCCATCATCTCCGTTGTCGTTATTATCCTTAGAAGAACTTCCGGAATTTCCTCCGCCGTTTCCACCGGAAGAACAAGCAATCATCAACGGAATGGAAGAATAAATCAAGCTGTTTCTTAAAAACCTCTTTCCTTTTGTCAAAAGATTTTCGAGTTTCATTTTATTTTAAAAAAACATATTCACAACAATCGAGATTGCAAAACCCAAAGCGCCTATCACAAAAACCCCTATCGCCGAAATTTTTGTGACCATCAAAAATTCATCCATCGTCGGCTTTTTCAAAGTGTGCCAAACCCTTTTACATTTTATAAGAAAAGATTTTCCGCTTGTCAAAAGTTCTTTTGCTTGCATAAAGAAAAAAGAAATAGGGAGTTTTTAAGGTTTTTTTATTTAAGATTAATCAATCCTTCAATAGATTTATATGTCGTTACAGAAACGTCTCTTATGTCAATATCTTGATTTGAAAAATCAAAAAAAGTTGCGACGCCATTGTAGAAATTTTTAGAGTCTGCCAAGATTGGAATTCCGTCAAAAACATTTCTTCCAAGGTAGATATATTCTCTTTCCACTTCTCCATTGCCCCTGTCCCATTTCAGATGCACAGAAATTCCACGAGGGTACTTTTCCAGGTTTTCTGCAATTTGTGATTTTTCCATACTATTTCTTTGACAATCTTTCAAGTTTTGATTGTATAAAACGGACGTTTGTATTTAATGTGTCTGCACCATGAATTTGAACAAAATTCTTTGCGGCTTCTTCAAAATTATTTATTGGTAAAAATCCATTCCAAGATTCTGCGGAAAAAGATTCTTTGTTTTTATCCAATTCAACATATGCTATCTGCGGGCCTATCGGATCCAAGACAAAATAAATTCCATTTTCCAACTCTCTTCCAAAATAATCTTTTAGAGTCATAAAACTTGCAAGAAATCTTTATTTAAATTAATTATTGTGATTTATTCATAAAACTCAATTCCCAATTGGTCTTCCATTTGAGTGTGCTTCAAGTCTTCCATGCTCTCGCTGTGTCCGAGAATTTGCGCGCTTTTTACTCCTGTAACAATTAGAAGAACGCGCATTGATTTGTCCATATCTGGAGAGAGCTGCGCACCCCAAATTATTTTTGCTTCTGGAGAAAGTTTTTTTCCAACTTGTTCCATGACAACTTTGCATTCGTCAAGAGACATGTCGTTTCCTCCGACAATATTTATCAACGCGCCAGTTGCCCCCGAAATATCAACGTCGAGCAAAGGATTTTTTATCGCTCTTTCAACAGATTCAAACGCGCGGTTTGTTGAATCGGATTCTCCCATTCCAATCAATGAAACTCCTCCATCAACCATTACCGCTCTTATGTCCGCGAAATCCAAATTTACCAATCCTGTTGTTGTAATTAATTCAGTAATCCCTTTTACAGCATTTGTAAGAATCTCGTCGGCAATTTTAAAAGCAGTTTGCAAAGGCAAATCGGGAGCAAGTTCGAGAAGCTTGTCGTTTGGAATTACAATCAAAGTATCGACGATGGACTCCATTTTTTCCAAACCACCCATCGCGTTTTCAACTCTTTTTTTTCCTTCTATTGTGAAAGGCAAAGTAACAACACCTATAATTAACGCGCCCTGTTTTTTTGCTATGCTTGCAATTACTGGCGCGGCTCCCGTTCCAGTTCCTCCACCCAAACCACAAGTAATAAACATCAAATCACTTCCAGCCAATCTCTTTTTTATTTCAGATTCAGATTCTCTTGCGGCTTCCTCTCCAACTTTCGGATTGCTTCCCGCACCCAAACCCTGAGTCAATTCTTTTCCAATTAAAATCTTCACATCGGCGTTAGTGTAAAGCAAATCCTGCGCATCAGTGTTCACGGCAATCAATTCTCCACCTTTAATTCCAATCTCCTTCATTCTGTTCAAAGAATTATTTCCTCCTCCACCTACACCTATAATTTTAATCTTTGCTGACTGCTTCTTCAAAAGCTCTTCGAGTTGCCTGTCAACATCACGGACATCAGAACCCTCTTCCATAAAAACCCAAGATTAAACTCGTTTATAAAAATTGTTGTGATTTTTTAAGTCAATGCTTGTGATTATGGACTTCTTCTTTTATTTCGGTATCTTTTTTCTTATCCTTCTTTTCAGTTTTCTCCGCTTTTTGTTCTTCTTTGACTTCCAAATCCAAATCAAGAATTTCCTTGAATTTATCGGAAAAAAGTTTTACAAATTCAACAAGATTTTTCTCAACATTCAAAGTTATCTTTTTATCGATTATATCGAACTTCAATTCCTTTCTGAAAAGAAAATCTATAAATGATTTTGCCTTTTCGTTTATATCTTCAATTTTTCTTTTTACATCAATGTCATATATTACTGTTTTTCCAGCGACGGGATTGTTGAAATCTGCAATAACTCTTCCTCCCGAAACAGAAAGTATTTTTGCTATTCTACCGTCGAAGTTAAACATCATTCCCTGAACCGGGCGCGTATTTTGCTGCATAAAAACCCTCATCGGAATTATTTGAACAAGCTTTGAATTCCTGTTTCCAAACGCGTTTTCTGGCGCGAGTTCAATTTCATATTTTCCAATATTTTTTCCAAGCAAAAAATCATCAACGCCTTTCAAAAACATTCCCGCACCGAGAGAAAAAACCAACGGCTTAGGCTCTGCATTCAAATTTGTTTTCTTCAAATCCTCTTTTCTATTTGAATCAAAAATCTCCCCATTCTTCACTTTAGCGGTAAAATCAATTTCAACGAAATCATTTTTCTTGAATGTCATTGAATCTTCTCAGCAAAAACGTTTATAAATTTAATTTTTTTGGTTGGGTTATGGTTTTGAAGATAATTAGCGGAACGGAAGCCCGACCAGGAACAAATATTCTCATTGAAGGGGTGGCATATACTGTAAGAGGTGTTGATATTTCAAAGACTGGAAAACACGGAAGTTCCAAATGCAGAATCGAAGCGATAGGAATAATCAACGGACAGAAGAAAATAATTGCCGTTCCGGGGCACGAAAGATTTGATGTTCCACTTGTCGAAAAGAAAAAGGCGCAAGTTTTGTCCCTTGGCGACGGAGATTCAATAAGCGTAATGGATTTGGAAACATTTGAGACAATGGAAATACCTTGTGATTCAGAGTTGAAAGCGAGCATTGAAGAAGGCTCAAACGTTGAGTATTGGAATATTGAAGGAGAAAAAATAGTCAAAAGAAAAGTCTAGAGACTTTTCATTCGTTCGTCTTCTCACGAATCCAAACGAGAGAAAAAATAGAATATAAAAAATTAAAATGGCGAAAATAGCAGAAACAACAAACAGACTTTTCAAGAACGTTTTTGTTTGCAAGAGCTGTAGCGCGAAAATAAAATCGGAACCTTTGAAAGTACTTGCGGGAAAAGTAAAATGCAGAAAGTGCAAAAGAAAATCATTTAGGCCAATAAAGAAAAAATGATGTTTCATGCTTCCCTCATAAATTCGGTAAAAAGAAAATCATTTCGTCCGATAAAGAAGAAATGAAATTTCTTCATTCATTCGCTAAAATCAAATGAAAGAAGAAGTAAAACTTCAGATTCGGTAAAAACAAATAAAAGGGTTGATTAAATATAACATTCATGGCAAATTTCATAATTTACGACGTGACTTTTCTGGTTATGTTTGCCATTTTTGTTTCAGTTTTTCTTTACAGCAGAAAACAGAATTTGAAAAGAGAGGGGCTTTTGTTTCTTTACAAAGCGGGATGGGGAATAAAGTTAATTGAGAAAACAGGAAGCAAATACAAGAAAACCCTCGGAGTTCTTAGTTATTTCTCTATAATAACAGGATACACTTTGATGGTTGTAATGCTTTATATGCTCGGAAAGATAGTTTATTTGTACATCACATTGCCTGCAGTCGTCAGGGAAATAAAAATTCCTCCTATAACTCCGTTGGTTCCTTATTTGCCGCAGATTTTCGGGCTTGATTTTTTGCCCCCATTTTATTTTACATACTGGATAATTATAATCGCAATCGTTGCAATATCGCATGAATTCGCCCACGGAATTTTTGCGGCGTATGACGGCGTAAACGTGAAATCAACCGGGTTCGGTTTTTTTCCATTTTTCCTTCCTATTTTTCTTGCGGCTTTTGTTGAGCTCGACGAGAAAAGCATGGCGCATAAGAAAATTAAAAGTCAGCTGGCAATACTTTCCGCGGGAACTTTTGCAAATGTTCTAACGGCAATTTTATTTTTCGGAGTATTGTGGATTTTTTTCTCTTCAGCTTTCTCTCCTTCAGGAGTAATATTTGACACATATCCATATTCAACAATTGCCGTTGCTGGAATAACTTCTGTCAATGGAATTTCCGTTGAAAATCCGACTGGAGATGAAATCCAAGCCATGCTCAACGACGAGGGACTGAATAAAATAAAAGCAGGAAATGATTTTGTGACTACGAAAAAATTCTTCGAAGGACAAAAAGAAAATGCCCAAGTTATAATTTATTACGATTCTCCAGCAATAAATGCAGAGCTTGAAAGCATAATTCTTAAAATCAACGGGGAAAAAGTAATCAGTGTAAGTTCTCTTGAAAATGAAATTTCAAAATATTCTCCTCGAGAAAAAATAACTCTTACATTAATCGGTGATGATGAAAATATTTATGACAAAGATATAATTCTTGGAGAGCATCCTGAAGATGAAAACAAAGCGTGGCTCGGCGTCGGATTCACGCAGCAAAGAACATCTGGAATTATGGGAAAAGTTTATCTTGCGCTTTCATCTTTCAAAAATCCGAGCGTTTATTACGAGCCGAAATTCGACGGCATGAGCATTTTCATTTACAATCTTCTTTGGTGGCTTGTTTTAATAAGCATAAGCGTTGCATTAGTCAACATGCTTCCCGTCGGTATTTTCGACGGAGGAAGATTTTTTTATCTAACTATTTTAGCATTGACAAAAAGCGAACAGAAAGCAAAAAATTCTTTCGCCCTTGCGACATATGCAATATTATTTTTGATTTTCGTGCTGATGTTTTTCTGGGCCGTGTCATTTTTCTAAAAAAGAGGAATTTATCAAAAGATATTTAAACTTGTTTTGTTTATTTCTATAAATTAAAAAGAGGCTAAATAAAAAGATGGCAAAGAAAAAAACCACGAAGAAAAAAACGACAAAGAAGAAATCTTCTGGTTCAAAGAAAAAGAAGAGATAACTTCTTTGATTTCATTTAACACATTTTAATTTTTTATTTTTTACAAATTTTATTTGTCCCCTCCAAAATATATCTTTCAAAGTATATTTCACATCATAGTTGTTTTTTATAAACCAAATATTTATGAGTTTTTTATGCGCTCGTTAAGAAATATTATCGTTCCATTTATCGCCGGGGCGAGTTTGTTGACCTTGGTTTCTTGCGGAAATTCTCAAATGGAACCTTTACAGACAAATCCTGCTTTATTGCAGAAAAACTCGGCTCAAGAAGAATTGGTTAATCCTGAAGCAAATAATTTGTCTCCTGCTCCTTCTGAAGAATCACTTTATGCAAATGATGGAAAAGATGTTGGTGCGGATTACTTACCTCCTTCAAGTGGTGTTTTTGGACTAGGCAATGCAGCACAAGAAGCGAAGATTGAAAGTGATACAAACGAAGTAGATTGTTCTCTTGATTCAAGTAAAGAAGTATGTTTTCCTTCTGAAGAGTCTGCTCCCGTCGTTAATCCGGAAGTTGATCACAGCAAATTGACTCCTTCAGATGAAATTGTTTATGAACCTTTGAGCGGAGAATATTCTGGAAATCCCCTTGGAACATTGTATAACAGCGACGGAGCAACCAGAATCGTACAGCTTCCCAAAGAAGTTGAGCAAAGAACAATATCTGAGGAAAGATTGCTTGGTCCAAGAAAAATTACTTATGAAAATGGAGCCAAGGGCGAGATTGAAATCGCAATGGATTTTTATATACGTTTGAAAGTGCTCAATAAAGAATTGGACCCAAACGTGATTGATTACGGAAGAGCCGAAAAAGATTATGTTGTCCATTTCGCTGATGCAACCGACGACGGCTATGTGAGTTTCATAGAAGCAAGAGATGTTAGAAAAACTATGGAAAGAGATTATTATGCCCCATATTCCAATTCTATTTCTTCATCTGCAGTTGGAATCACTCTTAAGAAACTTGAAGAAAGAATTCCAGTTTCTTCTGAAACAGGAAGCGCTGCGAATCTTCAAAGTATTTTAATGCCTGAGCCAAAATTTAGAGAAGAGTCTCCTGTTGAAGAAACAAGACTCCAAGAAGTTCCTCTTGGTGGTGGTTTTTACGATGCTGGAAGTGAAAGCACATTCTAAGAAATATTCTTCTATTTTATAATATATTCTCAATAATAATTGTTTTTATAAACAGTTTTCTTCTTGAGCTCTTATGAAATTTAAAAGAAATTTGGTTGTGATTGCTGCATCAGTTATTTTAACCGCTTGTGTCGCGAGCCAACAGCAAAATCTACAACCTGTCGAGAAAGTTATTGCTCTGGATAATGCAACAAAAGAGACAAGAATAGAAAAAACAATTTCTCTAAGGTATACTATGGACAAAGAATCTGAGAAGATAATGAGTCGCGCTTTTGAACTTCAACAAATGAGCGGATACGTTGAAGCCGACATAAATGGAGACGGGGAGATAGATTCTGGCGAGGCGAGAGATTACAATCAAAAACTTGCAGATGCTTTCAGAAGAAAAGTCGGAGAGAAGGGCTACTCTGGAAATATTCCAACATATTCTATAAGTCAATGACACCGTCTTTTGTCAATGCAGCAAATCTTATTCCAACAGGCAAATTAATTAATGCAGAAATTAAAGCCATATGCTCTTTTCCGTCGCCAGATGCTATTGAAAGCGCAGTTTCCATTCCAGAAATTTTCCCCTGCAATTTCTTCGCAAATTCATCTTTTAGAAATTGAATCTTATTTCCCAAATCAACTTGAATAAATTCAAATTTACTTTTATGCGAGAATTTTTTTGCTGAAGCATCGCCGAGAATTATAACTTTCTCCCACTCTCCATGGTTTATAAGTCCAGAAACCTGTCCCCAGTTTTCCTCGTCTTTAGAAAGAAGCGCGATTAGTTCCATTTATGAAAAAAAGAAAAATACTTTATAAGAATTGTTGTGAAATTTTTATATTCCATTCCGTCCAAGCGTGGCCGTCTGAAGAATTATTGTGAAGAACGGACAGCGATTAATTTATAAATCCAAATTTTGTTTCTCAAATACCGATAAACTACATCGCTGAAAAATAGATTCTATGTTTTTGGCGCATACTGTAGAAGGGCGGGGGGACACCCCTACGCATTGCCCCGAGGTAATACAATGAACTTTGAAGAAGACTTAAAGAAAGCAATCGAAGAACTCCGAAAAGGAGAAAAAAGAAAGTTTGAACAAACTGTCGACTTAATTGTGAATCTGCAAAAGTTCGACGTGAAAAAGAACCAGATTAATATTTTTGTTCAAGTTCCGCATAATGTGAAAAAAAAGAAAGTTGCGGGATTTTTTGAGACAATGCAAAAAGGCGTTGATACCATAACTAAAAATGATTTCAGAATATATTCTGATAAAAAAGAATTGAAGAAACTTGTCAAAAAATACGATTTCTTTATTTCACAAGCAAGTTTAATGCCGTCGGTTGCAACCACGTTCGGCAGAGTTCTCGGGCCTGCTGGAAAAATGCCCTCTCCTCAACTTGGAATCATTATGAATCCAGACGATAAATCAATTCACGAACTTGTTTCAAAAATAAATCAAAGCGTCAGGATAAAAGTAAAGGAAGCGAGCATAAAAGTTCCCGTCGGAAAAGAAAATATGAAAGATGAGGAAATTATTAGCAACATCATGGTTATTTACAACGCGCTTTTGAAAGTTCTTACAAAAGAAAAAGAAAATATCAAGAATGTCGAGATAAAATTCACAATGACTAAACCCGTAAAAATAAAAATAAGATGAAATCCAAAACGACGCACGTGTCTGAATTCAAAAAGAAAGCAGTCAAAGAAATCGTGGAATTGATGAAACATAAGAAAACAGTTCTTGTAGCTTCTGTTAAGAATCTGCCAGCGTCGCAATTTCAGGAGATTTCGAAAAAGTTGAGGGGAACGGCTGTTGTAAAAGTCTTGAAAAAAAATCTCATACTAAGGGCTATTGATGAATCTAAAAACGAGGATTTGAAAGAAATAAAAATTTTTGTTAGCGACAGCACGGCAGTTTTATTTTCCGATTTGGACGCGTATGACTTGGCTGCGGATTTAATTCAGAATAAAAGTCCCGCGAAAGCAAAAGCCGGACAAGAAGCTCCTGAAGACATTACTGTTGAGGCGGGACCAACAGATTTAGTTCCAGGGCCTGCAATTTCAGAACTCGGAGGATTGGGAATTCAAATTCAAATTGACAAGGGAAAAATTACAATAAAATCTTCAAAAGTAATTGTGAAAAAAGGCGAGAAAATTTCAGAAGGGGCTTCAAGCGTAATGAACAAGCTTGACATAAAACCTTTCTCAATAGGATTTATTCCAATTTCCGCTTTTGATACAAAGGAAAAAAAATTGTATAAAGAAATATCCATTGACAGAGAAGGAACATTAAAGGAATTGAAGAATTCTTTCGCGAAGGCGCTTGCATTTGCAGTGCATATCGGATTCGCAACAGAGGAAACAATAAAATTCATGATTGGAAAAGCAAGAATGCATGGAATAGCAATTGAGAGCATTCACAAGAAACATCACGCTTCAGGAGAAAATTCTGGAGGGGACAAATAAACAAAATGGAATACATGTATGCGGCACTCTTGTTGCACAAGCTTGGGAAAGAAATTTCTGAAAGCCATTTGAAGAACATTGTTAGCGCAGCCGGCGGACACGTCGACGAGGGAAAGATAAAATCCCTTGTTGCAAGTTTGAAGGGCGTTGACATTGCGAAAGAATTGGAAAACGCAAGCCTTGTTGCTGCTGCTCCTGCTGCCCACGCGGTTGCGGAGAAGAAAGAAGAGAAGCCAAAAGAAGAAAAGAAAGAAGCTGCAGCGGAAGGATTGTCTGCCCTATTCGGTTAATTATTTATTTAGGCAGGCAATCTTTTACTGTAGTTGAGACTTTGTTTAATATTAATTCTGAAGAAAAGATTTCGATTTTCTCAATCTCTAAAAAGCCTCAGGCAGGATTTGAACCCACGACCCCTTGATTTTTCTGCATATTAATAGGAGGTGTGGAACCTCGGTTTTGCTTACGAATCAAGTGCTCTACCACTGAGCTACTGAGGCTTAGCGAAATAATACTAATAGTACTTATTAGATTCACCATATCTTTTTATAAAAGTTTTTAAATTGTTCTTGAAGTCAAAGGTAATCAAAAGAGGAAAAATGTGGAGTTTATACTATAAAGATAATTTCTTGGAACCGCTTAAGTTTTCCAACGGGAAAACGCAGGAAGATGTTGTAAAAGAAGTTCTTGAATCGATAAAAAGCGGGAACAAAATAATTTTCATACACGGAATGTGCGGAACTGGAAAAAGCGCGATTGCGTTGAACATAGCAAAAAATCTCGGGAAGACTTCGATAGTTGTTCCTGGAAAGAATCTGCAGAATCAATACAAAAAAGATTACGAAAACGAAAAATATCTTCTAAAAGAAAATAACGAAAAGTTGAAAATAAATGTAATAACTGGAAGAAATAATCACAAATGCCTTTTTCTTGAAGACAGCGAAATTAAAATCCCAAGATTCAAAAAAGAAATAAATTCTAGATTGAATGACATTTTTAGTCCGAGAGAGGAAACTGAAAGAAAAAAGAGCGATGAGAAATCTGCGGATAATCTGGAAATTCCGTGCAAGATTGAAATAAAAGAGAGGAATTTTTACAAGGCAAGAGAATATTTGAAGAAAAACAGCAACGTCGACATAAAAAATATTCTCAAAGTCAAAGACGTAAAGCGAGCGCCGTTGGCGAGCGTTTGCCCTTATTGGTCGCCCGTGTTAAATGAACTTTATGAATTGAAAAATTCCGACGTAAAAGGAAAGAAAAGCTACGAAGGGCTTAAAGGAATTAATTTCACAATATACAAAAGAAAGCCAGGGTGCGGATTTTACGGACAATTTGATTCTTACGTTGATTCCGATGTTATAGTTTTCAATTCGTGGAAATATAAATTGGAATCCGCGATGAACCGAAAACCCAAAACTGAATCAGAAATAATAGACGAATGCGACGAGTTTCTCGATGGATTTTCAAACGAGAGAACAATAAATCTTGACAGGTTTCAAAGTTCGACAATTCAAATTTCTGGAATTGATGAGAAATCCGCGAAAATATCAAAAGAAATAAATGATCTTATAAATCTTATTAAAATAAATCCTAAAATAATCGAGGCTATTAATTCTAGAAAAATAGTTCCTTTGAAGGAAACTCCAATTTATAATTTGTTCAGGATTTTCCTCGAGGAAGATTATCTTCTTGAGAACATCGACGAGGAAAGTTACCTTTTTGAATTTGAGGAAACTGCAAAAATGTTCGAAGAATTTTTTGATGAAACTTATTTGTCTTTCAGCAAAAAAGAAAACAGCCTTGTAATTGAAGTTGTTACGACAAATCTTGCTAAGAGAATAAAAGAAATGTCTGATAAAAATAAAATTTTAATTTTTATGTCCGGGACTTTGCATTCTCCAGAAGTTTTGAGGGATATTTTTGGAATAAATAATTTCAAAATAATAAATGCTGAAACAGAGCAGCCTGGAAAAGCAACTATAATAAAAATAGGCAAGGAATTTGACTGCAAATACGAAAATTTTGCCAATGGCAAAAACACGAAAGAAGAATATTTTAGAGTTCTTGACAAACTTGTAGAAGTTGCGAGGAAACCAACATTAGTTCACGTCAACGCTTTTAATGATTTGCCCGATGAAATGGAAATAGAAAGATATGGGTTGAAAAATTTGGTTTCTCGTGAAACTTTAAGAGAAACTCAGAATGAAGACAAAGAAGGAGAACTTATAAAAAAGTTCAAAGAAGGAAAAACAAAAATTCTTTTTACGACGAGATGCGCTCGCGGGGTTGATTTTCCAGGAGAACAATGCAACAGCATTGTGTTTTCTAAATATCCCAATCCAAATCCAGACGAAGCATTTTGGAAAATTCTAAAACAAACAAGACCGCAAAATTATTGGGGTTTTTACAAGGATAAAGCGCGAAGAGAATTACTTCAAAAATTATACAGAGGTTTAAGATTCAAGGAAGACAGAGTTGATATTCTTTCTCCTGATT
>CAYINP010000010.1:0-5766 GCA_964364785.1 Candidatus Woesearchaeota archaeon
AATTGAATAAATACTTAAAAAGAAGAAGATATTTTTATTATGGGAAAAGGGAGGGTGTTGATTTATACGACAGATGTCACGACAGATTCTTCACCAGATGATTTGGATGTTTTGGATGAGGCAAGATATGTTTCTGACGGTCTGGCAAAGTTGGAATATCAGATAACACAACTCCCATTTAAATTTGATATTAGAAATTATGAGGAAAGCCTAAGACACATTGGAGAAGAAGTAGACGGAATTAATCCCTCTTTTATTTTTAACCTCGTTGAGGCAATAAATGGAACTGACAGATTGGCTTATAGGGCAATACAAATTTTTACCGACTTGAGAATTCCTTACACTGGTTGCACTTTGAATGCTTTTCTCAAAACACAGACAAAAACTGAAGCCAAGAAGATTTTTATTGCCAATGGGATTCCAACTCCGAGCTTTGTTACTATGGAAAACCTCGAACGATTTTTGCTTAAACCAGACAATGAAAATGCTTCCAAGGGAATTGACGGAAAAGTTTACAGTGGGAAAGATTTCTTTGCAGAGCAATACATTGAAGGAAGAGAATTCAATATTTCTTGCATGGGTTCTTTAAAAGACTGCACCGTTCTTCCAATCCCCGAAATGAAATTTGAGAACTGGCCAGAAGGAAAACCAACTATTGTTGGATATGATGCAAAATGGGATACAAATTCTGAAGCATACAAAAATACAAATAGAAGTTTTGAGATTTCAGATTCAGATGGAGAATTATTTAATAATTTAAGTAATATTACCAAAAAATGCTGGGATTTTTTTGATTTGAGGGGGTATGCTCGCGTTGATTTTAGAGTTGACAAAAACAAAAATCCTTATGTTTTGGAAATTAATGCAAATCCGGGGATTGCGGAAGATTCAGGATTTATTGCTGCAACAAGAAAAGCGGGAATGAAGTGGGAAGAAGTTTTGGAGAAGATAATAAAGGACAGTTGCGGAATTTAAAATGAATCTTGACATTAAAACTTATGATTCTGATGGAAGAAATCCTATAGGGAAACTTTCTAATTCCTATCTTTCACTTATTAAAGAAGGTTGGATTTTTGAACAAGTCGCGATTTCCGAGAGAGAAGAAAATGGCAGAAATTTAAAATATCCCATTTTTTCTTTCAGAACACAAAAAAAAGGAGACACTCTCTGGCTTCTTTCTGGAATTCACGGCGAGGAACCAGCAGGACCAAACGCAATTGCAAAAGGGTTAGATTACATTAAATCTCTTGGAATGGAAATACCTGTTGTTCTTTTGCCTTTGTGCAATCCTCTTGGATACGCGAGAAACTGGAGATACCCTCGCGTTGAAAAATGGGAATCAGGAAAGGACGATAGCGTTGGAGACTCTGAGCACCTTCTTTTTTTAAAGGATTCGAAAAGTCCGATAAGAGCAGAGCCAAAGAATTCTGAATGCGATGCTTTGACAAAACATATATTGAAGTTATCTGAATATTACAAACCCTTTCTTACAATTGATTTGCATGAGGATGATGGTGTTAAAGGAAGCTATATTTATATTTCAAGTGATGAAGGAAATAAGAATAAAATTGCAAAAAAAATAATTAATCTTCTCAAAAAAAAGATTCCTTTGGCGGAAGACGAGACAGATACAAGATCTGATGAGATTATAAGAAATGGAATGATTGTGAATCATAACAGAGATTATTCAATAGATAACCTGCTTTATTCTAGAGAAATTATTATTGATTGGAAAAAAAGAAAAGGACCTAGCTCAAAAACTTCAATTGTCGTTGAAACAGATTCCAAGGAACCTCTTGAAAAAAGAGTTGAAGCGCATTTGGAAATTATAAAGAATTTGAGAGAAATTGCAAGATTAAACTAATCCTTTTTTGTTAAAGATTCTAAATTCCCGGGGCTTGGTCCTGGATGAGGTCCTTTGTTTCCATCTTCTAAATTTTCATAATCTATCTCTGCGGGTCCAGGATAGGGCCCGTCTCTTTTTGGAGTAGGCCAATTTATCGCAGTAGGAATATAAGAATTTCTCATTAATGCTTTATTAAATGGAGATTTATATATTTTATTATGATAATTTTACAATCCCAATCTTTCAATGAATTTTTCCTTGTCGAAGACTTCAATCTTGTCGTATTCTTGCCCAGTTCCAAGAAACAAAATAGGTTTTCCAGTTATGAATCCAAGAGATAAAGCAGTTCCACCTTTTTCGTCGATATCCGCTTTTGTGAGAACAATCGCGTCTATCCCAATTTCTTCATTGAATGCTTTTGCTTGCTCAACAGCGTCGTTTCCAGTTATTGATTCTCCGATGAAAATTTTTAAATCCGGCTTGCAAACACGGACAATTTTTTCCATTTCCCTCAGCAAATTTTTTGCTGTGTGCATTCTTCCGGCAGTATCAATCAGAACACATTCAATGCTGTTTTTTTTCGCATAATTTATTGCGTCGAAACCAACAGAGGCGGGGTCGGAGCCATATTCGTGCGAAATTACTTTCACTCCGATTCTATCACCGTGCTTTTTTAATTGTTCAATTGAAGCCGCACGGAAAGTGTCTCCTGCGGCAAGAACAACGGAGACTAATCTTTTTTTCATATGCTCTGCGATTTTTGCAATAGTCGTTGTTTTTCCACTTCCATTTATTCCGCAGAATAAAATCACATAAGGCTCTTTATGATTTTCCTTTTTTTCCATAACTTTTTTTACGACGTCAAACGGCTCAACCAAGATGTCTTCAATTATATCCTTGAATGCTTCTTTTATTTGTCCCTCGACTTCCTTTTTTAAAAATTCTTGGTTTACAATTTTTTCTTTTAATTTTTCAACTATTTTTTCCGCAACTTCAAACGCGACATTATTTTCAAGAAGAAGCATTCTTAATTCCTCTTCGTAAATTTCAAATTCTTTTTCAGTTATCTTTACTTTGGAAATCTTTGAAGTTATTCTCTGGAAAAAAGAAGGCGTTCCAGGCTCCGTTTCATCGTCTTCTTCAGATTTTTCATAAACAATTTCAAGTTCAGCTTCTTCAATTTCTTTAGATTTAGTATTTTTCTTTGAAGAAATTTCCTTAGTTTTCTTTTCTGCTTTCTTCTTTGCCTTTTTCCTTATTGTTTTCTCTGCTTTTTCCTGCAACTCTTCGGATTCTTCTTTTTTGTCCCTTGAAATCTTTTCAGTCCAGCTTTTTATCTTTTCCTTGAAGAATTTGAACATAATTTTACAGAGCAGAGAGATTTATAAATTTTTGAATTTTCGTTATTAAATGGAGAAAAAAGAAGTGAAAATTTATCTGTTTAGGCACGGGCAAACTTTTTACAATGAGAAGGGAATTTTTACAGGATGGAAAGATTCAAAGTTAAGCCCGAGAGGAATAAAATCGGCGAAGGTTGTTGCGCGAAAACTCAAGAGCAAGAAATTTGGAATTGCTTTTCAAACTCGTTTGTCGCGTTCAAAAGACACTTTGAAGGAAGTCTTGAAATTTCATCCTGAATGCAGAAATATAATTCAAGACGACAGAATGATTGAAAGAAATTACGGGACGTTGAATGGAATGAGTCATAACACTTTTATAAAAAAATTTGGACAAAAAGAATATGCCAAGATACACCGCGGTTTTAACGACGCTGCTCCGAAAGGAGAAAGTTTTGCGATGGTTGAAAAAAGAGTTGCAAGTTTTATAAAAGACTTGAAGGAGATGCTGAAAAAAGAAAAAGTAAATGTCGCGATTTCAGGACACGGAAATTCAATAAGGCTTTTCAGGAAGATTATGGAGAAATTCAAGGAAGAAGAAGTGGTTAAGTGGAAAATTCCGTATGACAAATATTATACTTATAGCGTTAGTGTTTGATTTATTTGAGAACAAGAATTCTTAAAAACGCGCCTTTGTTTCATTTTTTATGATTACCTACAATGATATTGACGAGGCGAGAAGAAAAGAAAAAGTTGCCAAGGAACTGCAGAAATTGCCAGAGAGTTTTATTGAAGAGGTTTCTGCTTATTTGAAAGAGAAGAAAGATTTCTCGTCGAAGAATATCGAAAATTTTTCAGAAGATGCAATCCGTTCGAAAAAACAATTTGAAAATGCGAGAACTTTGTTCAAAGAATTGATTTTGAGGAGAAGAGAGAAAATTCTTGATTTGCTTTTCATAGCGACGGAGACTGGAGTTTCTAAAAGAGATTTTGAGAACATGCTTGATTTCGAGAAGAAAATGTTTGACGAGATGATTAAATGCATTGAATCCACTGAAAGCCAAGTAAATGCATTGCTTAATGTCAATGGAAAGAATATTGATAATGGAAAACAGCCTGTTGTTTTCATACATGACATGTCGGAATTTATTGATTTGGACGGAAATTTAATCGGGCCTTTCAAGAAAGGAGACAAGGTTTTATTGCAGAGAGAAATAGCGAAAATACTTATTGAAGATAGGAAGGTTGATTTGGTTTTGTGACTTGAGAAAATTTATAAAGAGTTTATTTCAGATATTGAAATGATTGTAAAAGGAACGATGGACATTGTTGAAGAGACTTTGGTTAAAGCCAGAATATCAAACAGAAGAAGGGCAATTTATTGCTTTCATAAAAGTCCAGATGAAACTCCGCAAAGAATGATAAACGCTTTTTTGGAAGGCACTTATGCGAGACCGCACAAACACGAAAATCCAGATAAATTGGAAACTTTTACTATTTTATCAGGAGATATTGCTGTTTTGACTTTTGATAATCTTGGAAATATCGAGGATAAGGTAATTTTGAGCTACAATGGAAAAAATAAAATCGCGGAAATTCCGCCGAGGACTTGGCATTCGCTTGTTGTTCTTTCTCAGGAAGCTGCTGTTTATGAAATTATTGAAGGAAAATATAATCCGATGACTCATAAGGATTTTGCGCCTTGGGCGCCAAGCGAAGAAGATTCTAACTTTAGAGATTATCTTGGAACATTGAGAAATGCTGTTTCTTCTTGATAATAAAAAACTTTAAAACATTACTTCTTTAAGATTTATGTAAGCCTCTGTAGCTCAGTCGGCAGAGCACCGGTTTTGTAAACCGGGGGTCGGGAGTTCAACTCTCTCCAGAGGCTTATTCACTTTGTTCATAAGCCACATTTCCTTCGCAAGCTCGGTAAAGAGGCTTTGTTTCACGAAGTCAGCGTCACTTTTCTACGAAAGGATATCGCGAGGCTTATCATTAAAAATATTTTTTCAAGAAGAATTCCACAAGGTTTCTAAAAATTTATTTCTCTTTTTCCACTTTCAAAATCCTGATTTCACAAAGCGAAAGAGGATAAACTTTTTTAAGATTTGAGCTGAGATATTTTTGAATGTCTCCTCTTATTACATCTTCAAAAATATCAGAGACTTTTTTGTCTTTTGCGTAGTTAATCAAATCTTCTTTTGCCTTGTTTCTCAAACCCTTTCTTATTTCTCTTGAAACTTTTCTTCTCGTAACAAGGAAAGGTTTTATTCTTAAAACGGCATCTTTGCATTCAGTTGAAAAAGAATCCTCGACGTAGTTTGTTCCCTTTCTTACCATTCTTTTCAAAAAGTATGGAAGAACTTTTATCTGTTTTGGAGAAAGGGAAATTTCATCGCCATTTGTTTTTACGATGAATTGCATTATTGCGGATTTTCCTTTTAAGAATCTTGTTAAATCATAGCTGATAATTCTTCCTTCCAATTCTGAAACTTCAAAAGCCTGCATCTGCGTTTCTTTTTTTATTATTGGGATTTCAACGTCGAAAAATCTCTTTTTTCTTTTTGCCTGCGCCATTTT
>CAYINP010000010.1:5866-12833 GCA_964364785.1 Candidatus Woesearchaeota archaeon
ATTTGCTTTCCAGCACGTTTATTTCTTCTGCCTTGGCGGTATTTAGATTTTCCGCAAACAGAACAAGAATACATTATGTTCGTCTTTTTTGTTGTTTTTGCTTTTCTCTTGAATTTTGAAACTGCTGGTTTGGAACCCCACTTACCTTTGTTCCCAATTCCACGTCCTTTCCCACGCAATTTTGCCCTCGCTATAGAACCCCTCGTCAGAGTACCACGCTTGAAACCCGTTGAAATCATTTTTATTTTCTGCTCGGTTTTCTTCTTACAATGGGGACAAAATCTCTTTGTTAATTTAGGAAGTTTCATTCTTTCAAAAGAAAAAGTGTATTTTTAAAGGTTGTTGATTAATTTGAACTTAATCACTTTAACCCTTGTTTTTGGAGAAACTGGAATCTGATAGTACCTCGAATAGGTTTCATACATTTCTTTTTCTGAAACAAACTTTTCGTGACCCTTGTAATCTTCTTCTGTCAATTCTTCAAATGTTGTTTCTTTAATCCACAGGACTTTTGCTCGGGCAAATTCTTTTTCTTTGTTTAGCCCGTCGCCATAGCATAAAGATAATTCGTCCCCGCAGGATATATTTTTTTCGTCATTAATCCTCCATGTTGTGTCTTTTTTCCCGATTTGAATCAGTCTCGGGAGAGGCTCGGCAAATCGTAACTTTTTCATAAATCTCTTTCGGAAATTACATTATTAAGAATTATTGTAGTAGAAAAATGGTCCTGCGCGGAATCGGACCGCGGTCTCGTCCATTTTGATTTTACTTTGCTCTCTTAAAAAGGAGAGGGTAGTGTAGGGAGAACCTTGGTTCTCCTCATCGTCAAGGACGCGTCTTAGCCATTGGACAACAGGACCTTTCAGAATTAAAAAGAGAGACATTTAAAAATCTTTTAATTTGTTTTCCCGCCCACCCACCCAGAAAATCAAGGTTAATTATAAAAACGGCGTCCGTCAACTGAATTTTATCTTAAATTATTTGCACGTTGATTTTTTCTTATATTGGCGAAAATCTTGATGAAATCAGATTTGAGCACATAAATAAAAGCGAGCCAGAGGCGAGCGTCGCCTTCAAAAATATTTAAATATAATGCTTTATATTCTTGACTATGAACAAGTATTTGATTTTTCTGGTTTATCTTGTCTTCGGACTTTACTTTGTAAATTATCATTTTAATTATTTTGACGTTCCAGAATTGATGACGACTTACAGTTCGTGGATTATTTTTCTCGGCGGAATTCTTATTTTAATCGCGTCGATGAAGTTTTTGAAAGAACCACACATTCCGAAGTAAACCGATAAACTTTATATATATAATTTGCATATTTTCTGAATGCATTTAAGGAGGGATTTTCGCGGACAGCTGACTATTTTTGTAATAATAGCGATTGTTTTAATTGCAACGGTTGCGCTGTTTTTTGCAATCAGAGGAAATATTTTTGTTTCAGAAATTCCTGCTAGTTTGGAACCAGTTTATACAACTTTTATTTCTTGTTTGGAAGAAGACACTTTGGTTGGAATTGACACGCTTGAAAGCCAAGGAGGATATATTCAACTTCCCGATTTTTCTCCAGGCTCGGATTTTATGCCTTTTTCATCGCAACTTGATTTTTTAGGAAACCCGATTCCATATTGGTATTATGTTTCAGGAAATAATATTCCGAGAGAACAAATTCCAACGAAGAATGAAATGGAAGAACAGCTTTCAGATTTTGTCGAGGAGAAAATAAGAAATTGCGTTTTTGATTCTTATTATGACGACGGATTTGAAATTTTTATTGATGAAGGAGAAGCAAGCGCAAGAATCCTTAATGGGAGAATTGATATTTCGCTTAATGCGGATTTGACAATAAGAAAAGGAGATGAGTCTGTTGTGATTTCCAATCACGATGTCTCCATAAATTCTGAATTTAATTCGCTTTATGATTCAGCAAGGGATGTTTATGATTTTGAACAAGAGAGTTTGTTTTTGGAAAATTATGGAATTGATACTTTGAGATTATATGCTCCCGTTGACGGCGTCGAACTTACATGTTCTCCTTTGACATGGAACGCGTTTGAAATATATAATAATTTGACAACGGCAATTGAAGGAAACACTTTTGCAATAAACGCGAAAGATGAAAAATATTTTGATTTGCAACTTCCTGTAAAATACGAGGTAAGGTTTGTAAATTCAAGAAATTGGAGCAATGCTTTTGAAGTAAATCCGAGCCAGGAATATTTTCTTATTTCATCTCCTGTCGGAACGCAACCAGGACTTGGAGTTTTGGGATTCTGTTATGTTCCTTACCATTTTGTTTACGACGTGAAATACCCCGTTTTAATACAGATTTCCGGAGAAGGCGAGACTTTCCAATTTCCGATGGCTGTTGTGATTGCGGGAAATAAACCAAGAGAATCATTGGAAACCGACGCTGTTTTAGTTGGGTTACCAGAACTGTGCGAACAGAAAAACGCATTGACTGAAGTTCGTGTCTTTGATTCTGAATTTGGAAATATTGATGCAGATGTTTCTTACGAATGTTCAGGAACAGTTTGTCTGATTGGAAAAACTGAAAACGGAATTATAAAAACTAATTTCCCACAATGCGTCAACGGATTTGTTATTGCGAGAACCGAGAATTACGAAGAATCAAAGGAACAATATTCTGCAATTCAAGACGGAAGCGTTGATGTTTTCCTTGAGAAACTTTATGAAAAAAATGTTGAATTGAAACTTAATGGACAAAATTATAATGGACAAGCAACTATAAATTTTGCAAAGGACGATGGAAATTCAAAAGTTGTTGTTTATCCAGAACAGAGAACTGTTAAACTAAGCGAGGGGCAATATGAAATTCAGGTTCACGCTTACAGAAATACGACGCTGAACATTGGAGCAACTACAAGCAAGACTTGCGTGGAAATTCCTGCCAGCGGCGTCGGAGGATTTTTTGGATTTACAAAAGAAAACTGCTACAATATTGAATTTCCTGCTCAAATTGTTTCAAATGCTCTTGCCGGAGGCGGAACACAGAATTATTATATCTTGGAATCTGAATTGCAGGGTTTAAATGCCATTGAAATTAGCGGTGAGAGTCTTCCAGTCCCAGATTCAATAAATCAATTGCAAGAAAATTATATTTTGTTTGACGATAAAAAACTTTCAATAATTTTCAAATGATAAAAAATAAGAGCGCTATGCTTGGAATGATTTTCTTAATGGGAATTGTTTTAATTTCTTTAATCTATGCAGTTTCATTTTCCAGTCCGCAGATTTCCGTGCCTGGGGCAAATTCTGTAAATTATCTTGGAAGACAAGGAATAAATACTTTTCCAGCTTTTAATGAAAATCAATGTGAAACAGGACAGGATTTTATTGTTCAAATTGCGCCTTTCGGTTGCACACCTGCCGTTGTGAGAAGCGATTTATTGGAAGAACAAAATATTCCAGTTTTTTGCCAATTATATGCAACTAAAATAAATCCTCTTATTGATGTTGAAGCAATTGATGCCATTTCTTTCGACGGAGAATATCCTGCGGAAATCGCAGGAATCGGATTTCATCCAGCAAATGCGGCAATAAAAAATTCAAGAACGACTTTGCTTAACAATCCCGTTTTGCAAAATATTGGATATGCTGTTGTTGTTTTGAAACAAAATCCAAACGAATCGTCAATGCCCGATTTTGTTTACGGAAATCTTACAGCGAATATAAAATATGATATTCAAAATGCGTTCGGCGTTGGTCAAATCACAAGGTATATTCCAGAACTTTCCGATGAAGAATGGGAAGAGAATTATGTTCAATATGGATTTTGGGACGGGAAAGGCTATTTGAGAGTTGAAGGCGTTGAAAATGACGGGGCAACTGTTTCAATTTATTCCGATGCTACAAACAAGATTTCAAGCTTTAATCTTGCGAAAGGGGAAACTTCTGGAGACGTTTCGCTTCCAGGATTTTATTGCAGAGCTTCCTTAAATGTTCGCGTTGATGAAATAAGAAGTCCCGATACGAGAGCAATATTGAATATCAATGGAGAAATTTATGAAGTTGCTGAGGGAGAAAGGTTTTTTGACAATAATTGCGTCGTTAGAAATGTTGAGAAAAAAGGATTTACTGAAGAAGTGGAAATTGGATGCAAAACTGACGACGGCTCCGAGACTTTGAATTTTGAAATCAGTCCAAAAGTCAAATTAAAAATTAATGGAGAAACAAAAGAAGCAAAGCTTGGAGACAAACTTTATCAGGATGGAACGAGCTCGGTTTATCTTGGGTATATTGGAACTGAAGGAAATGTTGAGAATTCTGAAAAACTTTTTGTTTATCTTATGAAATCTGATAAAAATAAAGATGCGCTCAATGAAGATGAGCTTGCTTCCGCAAACTTCCTTGTTGGGACATTATTATATTCCAGAGTTACAAGTTCCGGTTTGGTTGATATTCCTGCAAATGCTCTGAAGTGGGTTAACGGACAAGCTAACAGATTTGGAAGAGCAATAATAACTGGACAAAAGATTTGGAGGGTTAACTATAAAGTTGAGGAAACTGTTTTCGGCTCTTCTGTTAAAATTGAGGGATTTGCAACAGCTCAAGATGAAGATTTATCAAAAGATGAATTGTCAAAAGAATATTATGAAAACGCGATAAAAGATTACAGAGAGATAGTTGATAAATTTGCAAGCGAGAAAAATCCAGACGACAAAGAAACCCTTGGAATGCAGGCTCTGAAAAGAGCCATAAGCGTTTCTATTCTAACGAGGCAGAAGCAAACTGTTTCTGAATTGTGCGAAGAATTCAAGGAAAAATACCCTGCAGACAAATATCCGACGGACAACAAAGAAATTAACGAACTGTGCAGTCCGTTTAAGATTGCAAATGAAGGTGTTGAAGCAAACGGTGTTGTAATAAATGGAAGAGCTAAAACTATTTTCCTCGAAGATGTTTCGGAGCCGTCGCTTGATGATTTTAGCGCGGAAATTATTGTCAAGAAACCAAACGGCGCAGCGGAAGGATATATTCTCACAAAGAATGAAATATTATCGCTTAATGAAAATCCTGAGAATGTTTCTAGGTATAAATTATCTAATTCTATAAAAATTACTAGCGAGTTCTATTTGGGTTATATTTATTTTGGATTTATTGGCGGAGAATGGAAATGGAGTCCTGACCAAATAACTTGGTACGAATTAAACAGATTTATTGTAAGATTTTCCAATACAGATATTTCCCTCGAACAGAAAGAAAAAGATTTGATGTCGCAACTCTTGAAAATTACTGATGATAAATATGCGAAGGGAAGCACTTTCTTGCTTGAAGGCAAACATAGCGACGGGAAATCTTACAATGTTGTGAGACAACCTTATGAAAAAGGAAGCGACTATATCCAGTTGATTGATTTGTCGCAAGATTCTGTAAGAGTAAGAGTTAACTTTAGAGGGTTGCAAGCCAGCGACGTTTTCACAGATGAACTTGTTCTTAAGAGAAATGTCGGCGAGGGTTCTGGAGGATACCTCTTTACAATAACAAAAATAAATCTTAAAAGTGTTGCGCGAGTTTCTGTTATTCCGAGCATAAAAAATACTGGAACCGAGGCTAATTTTAGTTTTAAAATTGGAATTGAAAAGAGACTTATTCAACTTTCTCCAGATAAAATAAAAGAAAGAGTTGAACAGTTGAATGATTCAATTGAAAAGTGGGAAGACACTTCTGATAAGGTTGGAGAAGTTGTGAAAGGATTTAATGCCGCGTGTTTAGCAGTTGGAACAGGATTAACAATAAAAAATCTTTTCCAGAATTTTGATGGACGCGCAATTGCAAGACAAGAGGTAATGAGAAGTTCGGGAGGATGGTTTGATATTTGCAAAACCGAAGTAAATAAAGGAACATATTCCACAATTGACAAGTGTCTTTCTGAAAAAAATGACGATATTGAAAGAGATGTTGATTTGTTCGAGGGAGTAATAAATAGTCAGAAAAATATTACTGAAAAAAATATTAATGTTAGGCTCGGAGAAATTAAAGACGATTTGGGAACAACAATAAAAAATCCTGAAGATAACAAAATTATTGAAATAAAAGATGATGTGGCATCCGCTTTTACTCAAAAAGGATATGACGAAGGAGGAATCACTTTAAGCCAAGCCAGAGATATTGACAGATTGAATCAAATTATAAAATCCAGCCCTGAAGATTCGCCGATGAAGAGACTCGCAGAAATAAAGAGATACAAGATTTTGTCTGATGTAAAAGCGAATTCAGAGAACTTTGCAGCTTATAGCACTCTATTGGAAGACGCGAAAAATGCAAATTTTGAAGGGGTTGATATTTCTTATTCTGTCGCCAATGAAAATTCAATAAAAGAAAATTATAATGGGTGGACAGTTAAAGGAAGCAATATCAAATGCAGCGGGACATGTAGTTATTCTATTGATGGGGCTAAAAATTACAATGTAAAAATTCAGGGACACGGGGCTGATAAATACTTGTTTATTCTTGAGAACGGAGGAAGAGGAGACAGATATGGTGCTCGTCAAGCGTTTAAATTTGACAGCTTTGAAAATAATCTCCTCAAAGTTTCTTCTTTGGAAAACCAAGAAATTACACAGAGATTTTCTTACACTCTTTTTGACAGAATCTCGTATCAAAATAAATTCAAGGATCCTCAAGTAAAATATTTTGAGACTTCGCCATACAAGGGATTGCCTGCGATAGTTCCATTTAATACAAACGAGGGATGGTATGCTGGAACGAAGCAAACGCTTTCGGGATTTGGAAATATTAGAGCTTATGATGAATCAGGACAGATTAGAAGCTTTTACATTTGCAACGTCGGGAAAAATGGAAGGCAAGAATTTTATTCTGAATTGAAAGACGATATTTGCAGAAGCTTCAATCCTGGTTTGCAACAGGTTGGAACTTTCCAAGGGTTGAATCCAAGCGAGACTCAAAAATTGGTTTCAGATGCAATGGAAGCAGTTG
>CAYINP010000011.1:0-2820 GCA_964364785.1 Candidatus Woesearchaeota archaeon
CGTTACCATCGTTATCAAAGTAGCAATTTTCTATGTCTCCGAATGTTATTTCCAGGAAGTCTCCCCCCTCATCGTAGTAAACAGTCATTTCTCCGTCCATTTTTCTCCTGTTATTTTATTAGTATAAAATGATGTGACCACGAAACCCTCGCCGTTTAAATATTTAACTGAAACCAAAAGATATCTTTCCGATTTTTGCATTTCCTTGAATTCTTTATAGAAATAAATTGTGTTTTTGTTGTCTTCATATCTTATAGCCGTAGGATTTTTCAACACGTCCTTAATATTCTCAATCGGTTCATGCATATGAGGATGTTTTTGAATATGTTTCAGTCTTTCTTTTGTCAAATGAACTTTTTTCTTATTTTTATCAATTATTTCAAAGGTGTAATTCATGTTTATTCCAACACCGCTTTTATCCTTCTGACTCCCTGCGCGACAGATTCTTCTTTGATGATTTTGAATTTTCCCATTTCTTTCGTGTTTTTTACGTGAGGACCTGTGCAAATTTCTTTTGAAAAATCACCGACGCTGTAAACTTTTACAATCGGCGGATAACGCTCTCGGAAATATGAAAGCGCGCCGGTTTTTACTGCTTGAGCATAAGGCATTTCAACATGAGAAACGGGCAAATTTCTTTTAATCTCTTTGTTCATCAAATCTTGAATCTTTTTTATTTCTTCTTCTGAAAGTTTTCTTTCAAATGAAAAATCGAAACGCATTCTTTCCGAGGTTATGTTGCTTCCCATCTGCTGGACTTTTTCTCCCAAAACCATTTTCAACACTTTGTGAAGCATATGTGTTGCAGTATGATACGCTGTTGATTCTTTTGAGTGGTCTGCCAAACCCGCAGAGAATTTTCCTTTTGCCGCTGTTTTTGAAAGTTCTTTGTGCTTTTCCTCTTCCGCGAAGAAATCCTTTTCGTTGAATTTTATCTTTCTGTTTTTTGTTTCTTCGCGAATCATTTCAAATGGAAAACCAAAACTTTGATACAGCATAAAAGCTTCTTTCCCAGAAAGAGATTTTTTATCTTTTACAAGAGCGTCGAATATTTTCATTCCTTTTTCCAAAGTTTCTAAGAACTTGTTTTCCTCATTTTCCAGTTCGTCTAATATTTTTTTCTCGTTGTCCCTTAATTCAATATAATCGGTTCCGTACATTTGGAAAACGTGCTGTGCAACTTGCCTTGTGAAATTTCTCATTCCAAGTTCTCTTCCATATCTTACTGCTCTTCGTATTAATCTTCGGAGGACGTAACCTCTTTCGGTGTTTAAAGGTAAAACATTTTCAGATATTATAAAAACTGAAGCGCGAATATGGTCGGCAATTATTCTCATAGCCTTTGTTATTTTTTCGTCGTTTGTTTTTGGAACGGAATATTTTTTTCCAGAAAGTTTTTCAATTTCTTTTAATATGGGGTGCCATAAATCTGTCAGATAATTGTCTTCAAATCCATTCAAAACCGCAACTGTTCTCTCGACACCCATTCCCGTGTCGACGTTTTTTTGTTTTGCTTCTTGATATGTTGACATATTGTTTTTTATCCATTCTGTAATTTGTTTATTATTTTTATAAAGTTCAGATAAAATTCCCGATTCTCTTGCAGAGTTCAGATTTTCTTCACTGTGGTCAATATAAATAATGTCTTCTTTTACCAAATTGTATTTTTTTAGCAATTGCCTAAAATAATCTGGATTAGTTTTATCTGGTTTTTTGTTTAAGGTGAATATTTCAACGCCTTTCTTTCCAGCAATTTTATCTAGAATGTTTATCTGGCTTAATACATTCAATCTTTTATCATCCTTTGAGGCGTTAGTCACAACGATAATCTTTTTGTTTAGCAACGATAAAAAGTTGACTAACTCCCGGTTAATATCTCCATTTTCATTTACAATACAACCAATAGCGTCAACTAGAATTGTGCTGATTTCTGTTTTCACATATTGCATCAAAACATCGTTCCAAATTTCAACCCAGTTTTTGTCTTCGGGGTTGTATTTTTTTGGCGGTTTTACATCATTCGGTTTCCAGTAAAACATTTCTGTATCGGGACCGCAGGGACCTGTTTTTCCAGCAGGACCCCACCAGTTATCTTTTTTTCCTAGGAAAGCAACCCTATCTCTTGGCATTCCAAGTTCCATCCATTTTATCGCCGCTTCGTTGTCTCTTTCCGCATTTTCATCTCCAGCAAAAACTGTAACAGCCAATCTGTCAATCGGAATTTTCAAAACTTTTGTTAAAAATTCGAAGGACATTTCAATTGCTTCTTTTTTGAAATAATCTCCAAGACTCCAATTTCCAAGCATTTCAAAAAAAGTGTGATGTGTTGAATCTCCGACTTCGTCGATGTCCGTTGTTCTTATGCATTTTTGCACATTAGCCAAACGCCGTCCGAGAGAATGTTCTTGTCCAAGCAAATAAGGAACAAGAGGATGCATTCCCGCCGTCGTAAAAAGAACTGTTGGGTCGTTTTCAGGAACAAGGGAACCAGAAGGAATTATTTTATGTCCCTTTGATTTGAAGAAATCAAGATATTTTTTTATAAGTTCGTGCCGTTTCATTTTGAAGCCAAGGAAAAACAATTTAAAAGAATTTGTGTTTATTGAGCAAATACGCTCGCTTCGCTCGCGATATAAATATGCTACGAACCAAACTCCGTTAAGGTTCTCCGCTAATAAGAAAAAGATTAATGTAAAAATTCTATCGTGAGTTTAATCTATGAGCATTTCTAAATAATTTTTTGGTTAACGAGTCTTATGGTTTCTTATTGCAAAGAATTCAATTTTTCTTGTATCTCGCGGATTTGAGATTCCAAATCAT
>CAYINP010000011.1:2920-12693 GCA_964364785.1 Candidatus Woesearchaeota archaeon
GGAAGCATTTTTTTGAATGTCTTTAAAATTTCTGAAGTTTCTCTCATTTTCTTTTGAAGACGAAGTTTTGTTTTCATTTCTTCGCTTCTTAGAGAATTAAACTTTCCAATCTTGTCTGCGGTTTTTAGAAAACTTTGCTGCAATGTCAAAAGCTCCCTTTTTCCTTCAAGAGCCTCAGAATACTTGAACTTCACGTGAATCAATTCGTGATCCATTTTAATTTAAATCTTTGAAAAAATATCTCTATTTACTTTTTCAAAATCATCCTTTATTTTTTGAATCTCAGTTTCCCAATCCTTTAACTCACGATATTCATCCTCTTTTATTTTTTTTATGTGCTTCAATAAATCTTCCATTTCCACGATTTTTTTTCTTGCATCGTCAAACATATTCAACGCGTCTTCGTATTTGTCTATTCTTATGAAAACGGGCTCCATCTTTCCGCCGCGCTTGAACGAACCAACCAGATTCGAACGCGAAGTGTATTCTTCCTCAGGAAGAGCATTTCTCTTTACAAAACCTTGAAGAGGCTTTGGCGTGATTTCATCCTCGTCGGAATAATCATCCTCGTCCTCCTCAAAGTCATCCTCTTCTTCCCCAGAAACCGCATCCTTTATAGCATTCTGAGAAAATTTTCTTCCTAATGAACTGTTTGGATATGAAGGAAGATTAGGCAAACTCACGCGCTCAAAACTTGGAGATCTTGACAAAGAAGGAAGTTCAGGAAGTCTTGGGAGCTCCGGCAACGAAGGCATTGATGATGAACCCATACTCTTCTCCTCTTTTTTTCCGAACCACCCCATTTTATTTTTAGAATATTGTATTTTTAGATATGCATAATACAAAATATAAGTTTAAAAACTTTGTTTTTTATCGATGAATAAATTTATTAATCTTCGCGACGATTAAATCAAATAATTTCTATAAAATGCCAAATCCAAAAGAGAAAAAATACGACGAGAAAGTCAAGAAGCAGTTTTTGCAGGATTCCATTTCTTCAGTAATTGGAAAAATGGGGGAAGAAATAATAAAATTTCTTGATACGGACAAATACATTAATGAATTTATTATTGCGAAAAAACTTGACAACAACATTAATCAGACAAGAAATTTGCTTTACAGACTTTCAGAACACGGACTTGTTTCATCGACGAGAAAAAAAGACAAGAAAAAAGGATGGTACACTTATTTTTGGAGACTTGAGGCTTTGAAGACCCTTGAATTCTTGAAAGAAATGATTAAGAAAAGAATTTTGCAGATTGAACAGCAGATTCAGAGCAGAGAAATGAAAACGTTTTACATTTGCGAGAGATGCAACATAGAATACAACGAGGAAAACGCGCTGCTTCAGGATTTTACGTGTCCAGAATGCGGAGGAATTTTTACAATTAAAGATAATACCAAACTTGTCAGGGAATTAAAGAAAAATCTTGAAAAATTCCAGAAAGAAATTGAAACTATTGACGATGAAATACGGGGCGAGAAAGAAAAAGGGGATAAGAGAAAATCAAAGGAAATGAGCAAGGAAGCCAAAGAAAAAGTAAAAAAGAGATTGGAGAAAAAAGTCGAGAGAGACAAACTTAAGGCGAAGGAAATGAAAGAATCAGGAAAAAGCCTCAAGAAGCCTGTTGCAAAAAAACTTCCTGTAAAAAAAATTCAGAAAAAAATAAAAGTAAAAAATAAAAAAGTTACAAAGAAGAAAAAGAGATGATAAGGGCTTACAGAATTCCAGAAAGGAAAAGTTTTCTTGGAGGAATAAGCGCGACTAACCAATTAATTATTGCAAATGTTGTTTTTTATTTTGTTTCGCTTGTTGCCATTTTTTCTCTTGGAGAAGATTTCTTTCTTAATAATTTTGCGCTGACTCCGTCGGCAATTTTGCAGGGAAAATCCCTTTGGACGCTTGGAACAAGCATGTTTTCACATTTGCTTTTTTTTCATATTTTTGCAAACATGTTTTCGCTTTTTTTCATAGGAAATTTTCTTGAAAAATTAATAGGAAGAAAGAGATTTTTTCTTGTTTATCTTATTTCGGGATTAATGGGCGGGATATTTTTTGTCTTATCAGGATTGATTTTCAGCAACGATGCTTCCGGAATTGGAGCGAGCGGAGCAGTGTTTGGACTTCTTGGAGTCCTTGCAGTTTTAGTTCCTTACTCTAAAATTTCTTTGATTCTTGGTCCGTTGATTTTGATTCTTGCAAACGTCTTGCTTAATCCGATAATTCCTGCAAATTTTGCCGGAATAGCAAATTTAGTTTTCAATGCGCTTATTTTGATGATGATATTTTCGATGTTTTCTTTTAATTCTTCAATGCGAAAACTTGCAATTCCGCTTGAATTGAGAATGTATTTGCTTCCAGCAATTGCGATTGTTCCGCTTGTCATTATAGGGTTTTTTGTTGACTTGCCGATAGGAAATAGCGCGCATATCGGCGGGCTTTTCGTCGGACTTTTATACGGATTTTACCTCAGACAAAAGTTCCCAAATAAAACAAAAATGCTTAGCAGACATTTCAGCCGTTGAGCGACATTAAAAATGAAGAATAAAAAGAGGAAAGAAAGAAGAGAAAAAAAGAATTTCTTCGCGAAAAGTTTTTTGGACAGTTGGAATTATGTCAAAGAATCCAGAAATTTTATTTATTCCATAATTCTTGTTTTTTTCGCTTTTTTTATTATTGGATTTTTTCTTCCTGTTCCAAAAGAAGTTGCGGAACAAATTTTAAAATTCATTGAAGAGCTTTTGAAGCAAACTGAAAATATGAGCCAGTCTGAAATTACAAAATTCATTTTCTTAAATAATTTGCAGAGTTCTTTTACGGGAATGATTTTTGGGATTTTCCTCGGGATTTTTCCAATCGTTGTTGCAATGCTTAATGGATATATTCTAGGATTCGTGGCTTTTCTTAGCGTTAGCAACGAAGGAATTTTTGTTCTTTGGAGATTGGTTCCTCACGGGATTTTTGAATTACCCGCAATTTTTATTTCACTCGGACTTGGATTAAAATTTGGAACGTTTATTTTTCAAGAGAACAAATCTGAAAGTTTTAGAAATTATTTGTGGAGCTCAATTAAGACATTTTTATTCATTGTTTTCCCGCTTCTTGTAGTTGCGGCGATTATTGAAGGAGCACTTATAGCGTTTAGCGGATAATTTTATATATTTCTAATTCCAAACTTAACGATGAATAAAACAGGACAGTTAACTATTTTTGTCATCGTTGCTATTTTCATCATTGGGTCAGTTTTATTATATTTTGCATTTCAATCTGGATTAATTCAACAGCCATTAAATCCCGATGCTGAAAGAATTTACAATTTTGTGCAAACTTGCATTGAAGAGGAAAGCATTGAAACAATTTATCAAATAGGACAGAACGGTGGCTACTCTTTTCCGACGAATCTTTCTTTGGATTCCGGAGTTGCAATATATTATGAAAACGGGCAAAATTACATTCCTTCAAAAGAGCAAATTGAAGATGAAATTTCTTTTTTTCTAAACCAAAAACTTTTCTTTTGCACGAGAAATTTTGTTGATTTTTCTGATTTGGAGATAAGTCAAAATGAAATAAAAACAAGAACAACAATTGAAGACGAGAAAGTTGTTTTGAATGTAAATTATCCGATAACGATAATAAAAGATGAAGACAAAACTTTGATTGAAGATTTCAAATTTGAAGTTCCAATAAGACTTGGAATTGTCTATGACTCTGTTGAGGAATTTATGCAGACACAAACAGAAAGCGAAGGAATTTGCCTTAGTTGCATGCTGGAAATTTCAGAAAGAAACGATCTATATGTTGATATGATGGATTACGACGAGCAAACAACAATTTTCGTTTTCAGGGATGAAAATTCAAGAATTAAAGATGAAACCTTTGCCTGGGTTTTTGCGAATAAATATAGTGTGGAAAATGAATAAGAAATTTTTATTTTTGTTATTCGGAATTGTTTTGATTGCTAATATTAATTTTATTATTTCACAAGAAGAAATTTCTTTGCTTGATGGAAAAGTTACCGGACAAGGATTTGGATTTAGAGAATTTAGCGAGAAAGAAATTAGTTTAGGACAAGATGGTGTGGCTCAAATAACTTTTGAAGATAAAAATTCCAGAGTTAAAATTAAGGATGACATTTTTGAGAATATAAATTCTGATGAACTGGCTTATGTTAATATAGACAAAGACGGAAACATTGTAAAAGCTGATTTTTCCGTCAATGAAAAAGGCGGAAACTATTGTTTTGGAAATACTTGCACTGGAATATTGCCTGCCAACTCCAGAGTCTTCTTCGATAAAAAAATGGGAATAAGGATAATAGCAGAAGAAGATGCAGAATTTACCGAAACTCCAAGACAAAAAAATCTTAATTTGCCAGAGGGATATTTGACAACGATTGAAAGTCCTGTTGATGGAAATTTCAAATTGCCTAATGGGGTTAAGGTTTATGGTAAAATTAATTATAAAGACGGATTGCTTTTTGTTAAAGAGGGTGATGAAGTTGAAATAGGAGATGCTCGCATTTATGCATCAAAAAAGGATGTTTACTTCTTTTACGACGATGACTTTTTTCCAGAAGCATATTCCAATAAAAATTATTATTTCTCAAATGGAAAAAAAGAAATTCTTAACAGTAATTTTGACGGTGAAGTAAATATTGAATATTTGGCAGGCAATAAATTATTTAATATGTATAAAATTGAGAACTCTTTGAAGATACCGGATAAAAAAGATTTTTTTAGATTAGATGTTAAATCTGGCGATAGTTTAGAAGTTACAGATCGTTCTGGATCAGGACTTATTCCTGAGATAAAACATGTCAGAGATTCCAATGGAGGTATTACTGCGATCTATTCTGGAAGAATGAATTTTGTAATTGATGATAAAATTTATTTAATAAAGCCAACAGATATATCTTTGCATCCTTTATCAAAACAGGAAAGTGTGCCTTTCCAGTTAGAGTCTGAAAATACGGGTCAAGTTCTTAGAACAAGTTCCTCAAATTTGTTTTTAATTTCTTCTTCAGATAAAGACTTAGGTTCAAGAGTATCTTTTAACTCCAACAGTTTCAAAAATCCGGAAGGAGTTATAGTCAGCGAACTAATATCTGATAATGAATTGCAAACATTGTCTCAATTAAAAGCAAAATATTCCCAATTAAATTTTGTGCAGGGAAAAAATCCTGAATCTTATTCAAACGATCCTTCTATTGATTTGATAACCCCCACCCCATATACAATTCAATTAGTAAATAATTGGTTTGAAGAAGATCCATCAAGAATTGAACGTTATGAAACAGTTGAATTTATTAACGAATTTAATGCCTATTCTGCATATGTTTCTGGAGAAGGAAATTTAAACGTTCTTGTAATTGGAGAGAGGTTGACAGATCCTTATGGTGGAGTAATAAGAGATGTTTCAAATTTGCAGGCCCTTATTCATGAAGATGAGCATTCTCAAGATCATTTGGTTGGATACGCAGAAGAAAAAATATTATCTAATCCAGGGAATCTACCAGCAGAAGTTTTGAATGTACAGGAGGAAAGAGAGAAAATATTTCGTGGAGAGTATATTCTAAATTATGAAAAACTTTTAAAAAGACATAGTGAGATTGTCCCAAAAGATATTTCCCCGGGCGGATTTCTGGATATTGTCAGAAGCGATGTTGAATATGTAAGATTGCTTGAAGAGAAACAAGAAATAACGGACAGAATGTTTGATTTAAGGGCTAAGGAGTTGGAGGTTTTAAACTTAAATCCAAATACAAAAACACTACAATCTTTTTACAATGATTTTTCTTATAATTCTGCTTTGAATTTGGTACAGAATGAAATTGAGCAAATCGACAAATATAGAAAAATCTATGCAAAAATCTATGTTCTTGGCTTGAAAAACAAATACGGAATTGATTTAGATGTTGATTCAATCATCTCTGAACATGGAGACAGTTATGTTTATAATGCCTTTAAATCCAAGTTTGGTAAAGATCGTAATAAATGGCCAGAAGGAGCAGATATAATTGAAGAGAGGGGAGCAACGATTTCTAATTTAGGTCCAAAGGTAATAGGATCGAAAGTGGACTATTTTAAAAAAACCAGTACTATTGAAGGGCAAAAGAAAATAGAGATACATAGTGGTGGTTTTGACAAGATAATTGAAGAAATTAATCAAATAGGCATAGATTTGTCTCATGCGGGCCAAAAAGAGATTTCTCAAGAAATTTTGGAGCTGCCTAGGAAATACGGACTACCAGATGTTTACGCAACATATAATTATGGAAGATCTGGAACAGATTCAAGACAATTTGCACAAATAGCGGAAGTATCATCAACATACCGAGAACTTCCAATTTCAGTGAGAACAGATAGAGCGAATTCTGATAATCCTTATGTAAGAGATGCATACAGAAAACTAACCCAACTGGCATTTGATTCCGGAAAAATGGAGGCAGACGAATATAAAGCGATAATGGGAGAGAGCCAATGCAAGGAGGCGAATTGTTGCGATCAGAAATGCGTAATGTATAAATTAACTTGCACTGGAAGTTGCTAAAAATAATTATCCTTTTATATCAGAAATTCCAAGCAAGATGAACAATGCTCCAAGCATAAATACAAGCCAGAACAAACCGCCTTTGAAGAAGACCCAAGCTGCGTTGAGAAGGTTGAAATCTCTTCCCATTAAAACCCACGAGTAACTTGAAGACATCCACGCAATCAAGATTATTCCAACGACTAAAATCAATCCTGCGAACAGTTCAGTCCATTTGTTCATTGCTTAGGTAGAAAATTTCTATTTAAAAATACTTCTATCTTCTAATGAATGTTTTCATTTTCGATGTTTTTGCGCCGAAAAATCTTATGCAAAACTTTAGAGCTTTTTTTTCGTCGAATTCTTTGCAGGAAAAGATGTCTATGAATGCCCTGTTCGACTTTCCCATTTTTTCGTCGAAGTGACAAGTTATCGACGATGTTTTAATGAATTGCATACAGGAATATCCTTCCAAATCTCCGTAACCGAATTTTTCAAGATGCAAAATCCCATATTTTTTCATATTGATTTCTTTGCACAATTTGTCAATGAATTCGCGGATTTTTCCCGGTTTTGAAACGAAATTGTTGCATCCGCCAAGATTTATGGAAGCGGATTTTCCCCAAAAATTATCACCCATTTCTTTTTCCTAAAGAGGGATTTATTTTTAAATTTATATCTTTTGCAATCAGAAAAGATTTTTAAGGAGATTTGCTTGAATTTAAAATGGCAAAGGGCAATTATAAGGAAGCGAGAAAAAACATCTTGAAAGCAGGCAAGGAAGTTTCAGGAATAAAAATTGAAGGATATGATTTTAACAAAGGGAATGATTTTGAAAAAGTTGTAAAGAGCTTTAAATCGACAGGATTTCAGGCGGCGAATTTTTCGAAAGCTGTTGAAATCGTGAACGAAATGAAGAGAGAAAAATCGAAAATATTTCTTGGATACACTTCAAACATTGTTTCTTCAGGATTGAGGGAAACTATAAGATATTTGGTTCAGCACAAAAAAGTTGACGTTCTCGTAACGACGGGCGGAGGAATAGAAGAAGACATAATAAAATGTCTTGGGGATTTTATCCTCGGAGATTTTAAAGCCGACGGAAAAGAACTTAGAAAAAACGCAATAAACCGGATAGGAAATGTTTTTGTTCCAAATTCAAGATACGTAAAATTTGAGAAATTTGTGATGCCTCTTCTTGAAGAATGCTATAAGGAGCAAAAGGAAACTGGTAAAATCCACAGTCCAAGCGATTTGGTTTGGAAATTGGGAGAAAAAATTAACAATGAGAAAAGCATTTATTACTGGGCTTGGAAAAATAAAATAAGAGTTTATTCGTATGCGATTCTTGACGGAAGTTTTGGGGATATGGTTTATTTTTTCAAATCGAAAAATCCTGATTTTCTCGTCGATATATCAAATGAAATGAAAATGCTAAATGATGAAACCACTGGGTTGAAAAAATCCGGACTTATAGTTTTGGGAACGGGTGTTGTAAAGCATAGCATTCTGAACGCGCATCTTTACAGAAATGGCGCGGATTATGCGGTTTTCATAAACAATTCCCAAGAATTTGATGGGAGCGACGCAGGAGCGACGCCAGATGAATCTGTTTCTTGGGGAAAACTTAAAGCCGATGCGAAAGCTGTGAAAATTTTCGGCGATGCTACTATTTTATTTCCGCTTTTAGTTGCTGAAACTTTTGCGAAGTGAAATGTTAGAAATTAAAGGTATATAATAAATCACCATAATCTTTAAAAGGGTTTTTCATATGCCTTTGAGATGTCAAGTATTGCAGATAAATTACATGAATCAATAAGAGGAAAATATTTCAAACATGCTGGGACTGGAGTTATCATCCAGGTTATGGGAGTTCTCTTTCCAGCAGACCATTATGGTCCTGATACACATCTTCTTAATGCACAAGACTTGAATGGAAAAGATTTAACTGTTCCATACAAAGACATAACTCAATATAGATCTCTTTCTGAGCCGGAAATTGCTGAGTTGTATGAGGGTTTGAAAAAGTCAGCCTGAAAAATCTTCTGTAGTATCTCTAAGATTAGTTCGTAAAACAGATAAAATTTATATACATCCAATTTTTATGTTTTGCATAGGGGAATTTCTAAAATAGGTGAAGATGACAGAGATTAAAGAAAACGATGTTAAGGAACTTGTTATTTCTGAGACGAAAATCGCCGACAAAAGAGATTTTGAGAAAGATTTTCTGGAAGTTTTGAAAATGATTTCTCCCGGGACTTCAATCCGTTCAGGACTCGACGATTTGCTTAATGCGGAAATGGGCGCACTTGTTGTTTTTGAAAATGAGCAAACTCCAAATATTACAGAAAAAGGCTTTAGAATAAATGCAAAATTTTCTCCGCAGAGACTTGTCGAATTGGCGAAGATGGACGGCGCGATTATTTTATCAAGGGAAGGAAAGAAAATTCTTAATGCGAACGCTCTTCTTTTTCCCAGCGTTGAAATTCAAACCAAGGAAACCGGGACTAGACACAAGGCTGCCGAGAGAACATCGAAGCAGACTAAAGCTTTAGTAATTGCTGTTTCGGAAAGAAAAAATAAAATAACAGTTTATTGGGGCGATGTCAGATACGAGTTGAAAGAAAGTTCCGAGATTTTGAGAAGAGCTTCTGAAACCCTGCAAGTTTTGGAAAAGCAAAGGGAAATTTATGATTACCTTTTGAATAATTTGAATCTTTTGGAAATGGGGGGACTTGTAACAATAAACGATGTCTGCAATGTTATTCAAAGATTGGAAATGATAAAGAGAATCTCAGGAATCGTTAAAAGATATCTTATAGAACTTGGAAAAGAGGGAATTGTAATAAGTATGAGATTGAAAGAACTTATTGGAAATCTCAACAAGGACGAGGAAACTATTTTGAGGGATTATTTTTCGTCGAAATATATGTCTGCGATGGATATGCTTGAAAAAATGAATTTTGATTTCCTTTTGGAGTCAAGCAACATTTCGAGATTGCTTTTTGAAGAAATGTATGACAAGCAAATTGCTCCGCAGGGAATAAGACTTCTTGGAAAGACGAAACTTTTGGAGAGGCACGTTAATGAACTTATTGTTAAATTCAGCAATTTGAATGAGATTGTTTCCGCGAGGCACGAGGATTTGCTTGTTGTTTTTGAAAAGACGGAAGCCGTGGAATTTTTCAACAAAGAAATTTCCCGATTGAGAGAAAGAGTTTTGATGGGGAAGGATATGAGGTAG
>CAYINP010000012.1:0-8946 GCA_964364785.1 Candidatus Woesearchaeota archaeon
AAACCGGAAGCCTGTGAAACCGAGCCACCGACGCATTTTTGAGCAGAAGTGCAAACATCTCCGCTTTGTTCCAAACAAGTTTCAACAAGTTTTGGTTTGTCACAGCATACATAAGTTCCAGAACAAGAAAGCGAATTGATTTCATTTCCACTTGCCTGAGAACAGCTTATTCCAGAAATGCAATAGTTTCCCGAATCTTCGCAATCATCTCCAGAATCCACAACCCCTCCAGAGAAACTTCTTGGCTCAATTGCGTAAAGAAGGAATGCAGTATCTCTCACGTTCGCGTTATTCCAGCATCCGCTTTCTTCTTGCGCTTCTTCCAAAAGCCAGGAAACAGAATTTTGCCTCTGCAAAGAATCATCGTATTGAAGAGCATAAAGAGCAAGAGCGGAATCGTAGAATTTATCGTTCGTCGCAGATTCCTGCCACCATTTGTCCGATTTTTGTTTTGACAATAATTCATTTCCATATTGTCCTGTTAAAGCGTATAGAAAAGCTTCAGGAAGAAGATTTGAGTTTGTTCCGACGTTGATGTTTGTAATAAGATAAGGCAAGAAAGGAGTAACGTCGTGGTTCAATGAATTTAAAACCAGCGTCGCCCAAAGGCTTCCTTCATAATTGCAACCCTGAGCGTTTCCGAAACATAATGAATTTACAGTTTCTTTTGTTTCTCCTCCAGGAGACGCGGAATGAGTTTCTTCTGAGACATAAATTGTTCCGGAATCTTGTCCTTGGTACAACAAAGAAGTCAAGAAAGATTTGTCACAGGTAACTTTTATTTCCTGCTTAAAACAAGTTGGGGAAATTTCAAGCCAGTAATTTCCACTTGAAAAAGAGAAACAGGAATTTAAATCCGGAGACGAAAGTGTTTTGTCCGCGTTGATTATAACCGTCGATAATTGCGCAGGAGTTCCTTTTGAAACAGTGCAAATAGAAGGCTCGGCAGTTTCAATTTGCAAAAGCCAATCAATGTTATCAGTCGTCCTGTTTTTTGAAACCAGCCAATTTTCAGTTCCATTGGAACCGGCTCCGCCCAAAAGCGCGAGAGAGGTGAATTTTAGGTCCGTCTGGAATTTTGGGTCTCCAGCAACCTCGGATTGGCATTCACCGACGGAAATCAAGGAAAAAACTTTTTCATCCGAGGACAAACGGGCGCAAGTTTTCAAATCGATTTGCTCGTTCAAACAAATATAAGCATTGTCTATTTTACAAGAATCATCGCCAGCTTCGCATTCTTTCAAATTGGAAGTTTGAGCGAGCGTAAAACTTGACAAGAATAAGGCTAATGTTGCGAACAGAAACAGACTTAGAATCACACCTTTTTTCATTTTTCAATTAAACAATTCTACTTTTTAAAATTATCTTAATAAAGACAACCTAACGGTTTTCTTTATCAAACTTTCCCTTGATTTTCGCTTTTTTCAGAACGTAAGTCACGGGATTTTTCAGCCGCATTTCTTCTTCGGTAGGAATTATCCCAATACCCCTATAATAATCTTTGTCGAAGTTAGGGGGCAAAACAATTTTATTTCTGTAGCTCCAAATAATCTGCGTTTTCAAATAACCTTCTTTCAACGGCAGAGGATTCTTTTTGTTCCAATCGAAAATTCTCTTTTCCATTTCCTCTTTTTCCATTCCTATTGAACGAAATAAATTTATAAGAATAAAAAGCGCGCGTTTTTTTCCATCTTCCATTCCCAAAAGAATTTTTTTAATGCTTGGAGGAAGATAAGAATCAGAAAGCTTTTCGAGTTTTATCGGCTTAAATTCGCGGTTTTCTTTTTCTTCCTTCGCCAAATTGAAATCCAAGAACCAATCGACAGAATCTCGGACAAGCTTTTCAGCCTCGTTTTCTTTTGAATCGGGAAGGAAATTTTTTATCTTTACTTTTATCGGGTCGGCGTCTTTCGGCTGGAAACCAGCGAGTTCATTTTCAGAAATAACGACGCTGGCGAAAGAGGTTTTTTCGTGCAAAGAATATGGAGCGCGAAACAAATGGCGAGGAGAAACCAATATCAAATCCAAGCCCATCAATTCAAAGATGTCGCTTTCAATGTGCCTTGAAAAATTCTTAGGACTTTTCTTGGAATCCAAATCGCATTTTCTGCATTCGAAGAAATCAATTAAATTTTCATTATCAAAAACAAGAATTGAGTTACATTTGTCATTAAGACAACGAATATTCTTTTTAATTTCATCCTTAAGATTTTCCTTTCTAACTTTTACTTCTTTCTTCCATCTACAATTTGAATTTTCGCAATTATAAATAACTGAAGAATATTCTTCTGCAATTTCGTGACAATTTCCGCATTTTATTCCGCGTTTTATCTTTGTTTTTTCAAACTGGCTCAAATCGTCGTCGGTGAGCAAGTTGTTTAATTCTCCCTCCGACTTGAATCTTACATATGAAATTATTTTTCTTGGAAGCTCGGGAAAAAGATTTTTTGTTTCCTGCCCGTTTATTATCTTAGGAAACGCCTTCCAGGGAACGATTATATGAAATCCTTTTGAGCCTGAATATTTTATTCCAAAATTCTTTATTCCGTGTTTTTTCAAGACATTAATAACTGCCTGCGCGGCTTTTTTGCTGAAGTCGAAATATTTGCAATCAATGTCAACGAGCAAATCCCAGCCGGTTCTTATTTGGTTTAGCTGTTTTTCGTTCATTCCCGTTGAAATCCCAAGGGGATTTTCCCAGATTTCCTCGGAGCAATGGAAACTCGTCGCGCCTTTTTTAGCCATCTCGAAGATGTCGCTTTCATATTGGAGAGAATCAGGACGTTTTCCGAATCCTTCAAAATATCTTGGGACAACTTCCCTGTTTTTTGAAAAGGAAAAAATTGCCTTCAAAACTTCTGGTTTTGAATAATAAAGAGAAACTATTTTTCTTATTTTATCTTCTTTCACATCCATTTGTACGACACCTACGGTTTCTTACACTATTTTCCCTTTTAATTACTTCAGAGGGAGCCTTTATAATAATTATTCTATACTGGATAATAACAATACTTAAAAGCGGAACCAACTTTTTGAAAATTGAGGGTTCCGCACCACTATTAATAAAATGCTAGTGAAACTTGAAAATCCGACTTTGCTGTCGAAAACTGTTGATATAATTTCTGAATTGGTTTCTGAAGTAAGAATAAAAATAAATGAATTCGGGCTGAGCATTTCCGCGATTGACCCTGCGAATGTTTCAATGGTTGGGCTTAGGATTCCGCGTTCTGCGTTTTCGCAATTTGAATCTGGAAATGAAATTCTTGGAATAAGTTTGGAAAACTTGAGGCAGATTTTGAAAAGGGCGGGAAGCGGAAGTTCGTTGATTTTGGAAAAGAAAGACAACACGCTGAACATTCAAATTCATGATAGGATAAAAAGAAATTTCACGCTGAACTTGATTGAGATTGAAAGCGAGGACGTTGATTTTCACGAGAAGGAAACAAGAATGGAATTTGCGTCGAGGGTTGAGCTGAATTCAAATGATTTGATTGCGTCAATAGAAGATTGCGCTATCGTCGCTGACGCGTGCTCTTTTATTTTCAGGGACGGAAAATTCATAATAGAAGCGAAGGCGTTGAACTCCGCGATGTCGGAATTTTCAAGCGACGAGGCAAGGATTGAAGGAGAAAACTCAAAGGCAAAATACAGCCTTGAATATCTTGGAAAGTTCATGAAGGGCGCGAAGCTCACAGAAAAAACAGTTTTGAAATTCGGAGAAGACCATCCATTAAAAATAGAATTCAAAACACAAAATATGGAACTTGATTTTATCTTGGCTCCGCGCGTGGAAGAAATGGACGACTGATGTCATCCAGCATATCGTTCAAGTCCGACATAATGGACGATTAAATAAAATTTATAAGCGCTTAAATCATAATTTAATTTATGAAGAAGGGGGACGAAAATCTTAGATTTTTATGCTGTAATTTTTTTTCAAAAAATCGCGGGGGACAAATTACCATTTTTGTTATTGCTGCAGTATTGATTGTCGCGATTGTAGGATTATTTTTTCTTTTCAGAACGGGACTTATTGAAAATTTGGGGATTGGGGGAAACAAGGAAACAAACGTCAATGAATTCTTCAGTTTATGCATTGAAGACAAGGTCAAGGAAGGCATCGAAGAGATTTCCCTCGTTGGCGGATATCCGAGTTCCGAGTTATATGTCAAATTTCTTTTTACGGAAGAAAACGTAGCGAGAAATATTCCTTATCTTTGCTACACGCAAAACAACTTCCGCCCTTGCGTTGTTCAAAAGCCGACGCTGTTTGTCGACTTTCAAGATGAAGAGAAAAACTTTATTTCCTCGGATATTGGGTCTTGTTTTTCCGAAATGAAGAACAGTTTCAGAAAAAACGGGTTTGAAGTCTCATCGGAATCCGTCTTGAATGACTTTGACGTCAAGTTTATGCCCGATAGAGTCGTCGTTAAAACAGATTCTAAAATAGTATTGACAAAGGCTGATGAAACAACAACGCGGGAAAATTTCGAAATCCAGGTTCCAAGCGATATTTACGCATTGCTTGGAATAGCCCAGGAAATTGTAAATTCGCAGGCGCAATTCTGCTATTTTGAGGAAACCGGGTTTCAAGTTACCTATCCCGATTACTCAATTGAAAAACATCTTATTGACAGCGGAAATATGATTTACACAATTGAAAATAAAAAAACGGAAGAAAAATTCAGGTTTGCAGTAAGGAGTTGTTCAATACCTCCAGGATTTTAGGATAATGAAACAAAATAAAATATCAAACCAAGATGACAGATTTTATTAAATAATAAAATGGAACTAAGAAAAAGACAAAATAAAGAAATTAATTGGCTTGGAATAATCGCAATCCTGCAAATTCTTTTGATTGCAAATTCCATTCCCGCCGAAAGTTTTGTTGCGAACCGGGCATTTTTAGGAACTCCAACAGCAAATTTAAATCAAAGAAATAATTTTGGAAATTTCCTTAAAGGAAATCTTGGATTTCTCGCCGGATTTTTGGAAATAAAGCAGATTGGATTTGTTTCTGCGACAACGCTAAACGGTTTGCGATGTTGCCTTGAAACAACCAGCAATGCCGTATGCGACAATGTCGGGGACACGGATGACTGCAAGGGAAACGTTTTTTCAACAACGTGCGAGAACACATATGAGTGCAAAGTTGGAACTTGCGTCACAGACAATGGAATTTCCTGTTCGGTCTCGTCAAGGGAATCGTGCGGACGGACTGCTGACGCAGAATGGTTTGATGACACTCCTGCAAACGTGCCGCAATGCGCAAAGGGTTGCTGCATCGTCGGAAACAATGCGCATTTTGAGACAAGCGCGAAATGCGATTTGGAATCCGGAACATTTCAATCAAGCGTGAATACCGAGGCAGCATGCATTTTATTGAGCGCAAATATTTTGCAGGGCGCCTGTGTCACAGACGGAGGAAGATGCATTTTCACAACGGGAAGCGACTGCGGCCAGAGAAGCGGGAGTTTTTTCGGCGGAGAGCTTTGCACGAACTCGCAATTGAAAACGGATTTCGGGGTGATTAACGAGCCGACATCAAATACAATGCTTATTAACGGAAAAGATGATATCTATTGGGCGGATTCCGAAGGACAACCGGGAAATATTTATGATGCATCAAAAACTTTTGCACTGAAACCAGATTATTGGGAAAATGTTCAAACGCCAACATGCAATTTATATAATTATAATGCCGATGGAAGCATTAATGCAAATGACATAATTGATGAAAAAAAGCAACTGGCATGCGGAGATTGCGATAGATACTTTGGAACTGCGGCGGACACAAAAGAAAACGCCGGAATAAATCCGACATCCGGAGATGGAGATTATATTTGCAGAGATTTAAGCTGCAGGGTTGACGAGAACAATGACGGAGTAGCAGATTATACGAAAAGAAACGGGGAAACATGGTGCATGTACGATGGAAGCATTGGGAATGTTTCAGAAGAGTATGAATATAAAACATATTCCGGACAAGACAGAAAGGAAAAAATTTCTTTTTCCAGCGATACTGTCGGAAGCGAGTATTTTCTTGGGAGCTGCACCAACGGCAAAGTGGATGCAACTCCTTCATATTACAGGGAAACCGTATGCCAGGCAAATGGTGTTGGAAAAGATTCAACGCAGGCCTCTTTGGTTGGAAATGCGGCGCCTGCATGCTTTAGTTTTAATCCTCTAATTGATAAAGACGGAGACGATATCCAAGATTCAATAGACAAATGCAATGAAAATTTGCATTGCTATGTCAAAAAAATAGACGTCGATGATTATTTCAAATTCAAGGTTTGCGTTCCAAAATATCCTACAGGATTTCCCAAATCAGATGTTCCGGAAGAAACATCTCCTGCTGAAAGTTATTGCACGATTGCAAACACGGAGTGCACTGTTGTCTACCAAAAAAATGAGCAAGCACTTACATTCCAAGGTGGGGACGAAGAATGGAGTTGCGTTAAAAACTGCGATTGCCAGACAAAAGAGTTTGCGATAAAGATGAACAATCTTTGCATTTCCCTTGGAGATTGCGGAAGCTACATTAATTATGCAGGAAACGCCGGAGAAAATAATTCGGAAATAGAAGGAAAGAAAGGAGACAGCGGAAAAAAACCGGAGAAAATCCCTGTGGTTTATGATTGGACAAATTACGAAGGTTATGAAAGTTTTACCGACAAAGCAGACTCTGAGAAATTTATTTCTCCTCCGGAACCCGAGCAAACGACAGGAGACATTGGAACAGTTGAAACTGGACAAAATGTGGAAATCAGCGACGTGGACAGTTCTCTTCTAAACAGCCCGTTGTTTAAGCGTTTAAATGAAAATATCGGAGGACAAGGAGGAGGAACGGCTTCAAACATTAATTCTGGAGATTTATTGAATGGTGTTGGAGTTGGTGGGGCAGTTATTTTAGTGTTAACAAAATATTATGCAGCAAGTGCCTTGTTTAATCAGGTAGTAATATTTGAAGGAGAATTTTTTGCTGGACTTGGTGAAGTAGAAGGATTTTTTGAGGCACAGTCTAGTGCGGTTAGTCCTTATGCCTATGCTTTCATCGGCGCCGTCATCGGCGCTTATGCAGGAGCATATCTTGCAAAATCACTTGATGTAACAGGACCTGCAGCGGACTTATATATTCTTGCCGGGGGAACTGCAGGGGGGACGCTTACATACGCTGCTTCTGCAACTGGAGCCACTCCTTATGCTTTAGCTTTTGGCTGGGGCGCTGTTGTAGTAATTGCATGGATGTACGCTTCAGAAGTCGGAAAAACAGAAACAAGAAAAATACAATTCACATGTTTGCCTTGGGAAGCGCCGACAAATGTTCCTGCAAATGAATGCGAAAAGTGCAATGGAAATCCTTTGAAAGAATGCACGCAATATCGTTGCGAATCATTGGGAAAGAATTGCAAATTACTGAATGGAAATTTACAGGGAGATGCTATCACAGACAAGCCGGTGTGCAAGAGTCTTGTTTATGAATCAAATCCTCCGCAGATATTCAAAGGAGACATAAATTTATTTCCTTTGACGGAAGGATATGTTTTTGCAAATGATGTCAAAGGAGCAAGCATTGACATACAATCATCAAGAGAAGACAAATGCATTCCCGACGGGACACCTGTTCAATTCACACTGCAAACTGATGAATTTTCAACGTGCAAATGGGATTACAAATCAACGGCGACGTTTGACGAAATGGAAAACACAATTGCCGGAGGCGCTTTCCAAGGAAATCACACACTTGTAACAGAAGGATTAAGTTTCAGCTTGCTTAATGCTTTTGAAATCACCGGACTTGTCGGAAGGCAAACAGGGGATATAACAATGAACGTGAGATGCAAAGATAACTGGGGAAATTCCAATGTCGCTCCTTATACTGTGAATTTCTGCATTGCAGAAGGTCCCGATGAAACTGTTGTTAATTTCAATGCAAATTCCATAATCACAATCCCAGATAACGGGATTACGATGCCTTACAATATGAATGACACTTCGCTAATAATTTACATAAATGAGCCGGCGGAATGCAAATATGATTCAACGGATATTGATTATGACTTGATGTCAAAAACTATGTTCTGCAATCTCGGACCTAATGCAGATTATTTGGGAAAATGGAAATGTCAAACCAATCCAAATGAAAACCTGGAATTGGCGCAAGATTCAAATACGGTTTACATAAAATGCAGAGACCAACCTTGGCTTGCTGATGACAGCGACGGAACAGACAATGATTTGAGAAACACAAATGTTGATTCGTATATTTATGCTCTGGAAAAAACGCGAACGCAGTTGAAAGTTGACACGGTTTCTTTGAAAATTGGAGATGACCAAATTCCATTGAATCCGTTTGGATTCCTTGAAATAAAAGGCGGAGGAAATAATTTCAATTTGGATTTGCTGGCAAGAACTTCCGGAGGAAGTGAAAGCGGAAGAGCTATGTGCAATTTTGATTTCATTCAGACAACGCAGCCAGCCGGTTCAAATCCTCCAGATTATACTGGAAGCCAGTTCTCTGATACAGGAACAACAAGCCATGAACAAACAGGATTAAATTTGCAAGACGGAAACTATAATATTTCCGTAATGTGCGACGATGATTTGGATGAAGATGGAATAGGAAACAGCGCAACAGAATACGGAACGTTTAACCTTTTTGTTGATTCAACAACGCCAATTGTTGTAAGGGCTTTCCATGACGGAGGAAAATTAAAGTTAATCACCGACGAGGAAGCAAAGTGCGCTTATGGAATCTCGGCAGAATATTGCAGTTCTGGAACTGTTGATAATGGAAAATCAATGACGACAGGATTTTCAAAAGTGCATCAAACAACGTGGGAAGGCGGACAAACTTATTACATAAAGTGCAAGGATTTGTACGACAATGAAAATTCCGGATGTTCGAGAACTATAATTCCAAATTTGGAAGTTGCTTAGCGA
>CAYINP010000012.1:9046-11514 GCA_964364785.1 Candidatus Woesearchaeota archaeon
ATTTTTGTAATTGTTGCCGTTGTTATTGTTGCAATCGTTGCGATGATTTATCTTTTCTTTCCATCTGTCCTTGTAAGTCTCGGAATTGTTTCAGGAAATCCAAACGCGTTCATGCAAAACTGCATTGAGGAAGATATCCAAAAAAATGTGGAAATAGTTTCAACGCAAGGCGGAAGCTTGGAACCAAGGAATTTTATTTTGCATCAAGACCAGAAAATTGAATATTTGTGCTACAACGAAAATTATTATCTTCCGTGCATAATGCAACAACCTCTTTTGAAACAATATATTGAAAACGAAATTGAGAGAGGAATAAAAAATCAAGAAGATATTTGTTTTGAAAACCTAAGAGAAAGTTTCCAGAGGAGAGGTTATGATATTTCAATTTCCGACGGAGAAACGTTTGTTGAGTTGCTTCCCGAGAAGATTTCCGTTAATTTTGAAAAAGAAGTAACATTGACTCAAGGCGAAAACAACGAGAGATTTGAAAAAATAAATGTTGTTTTGAACAATAATCTTTATGAATTGATAAGCATTGCCGGAAGCATATTGAATTGGGAGGCAAGATACGGAGATTCTGAAACGACGACATACATGGGATATTATCACGATTTGAAAGTCGAGAAATTAAAACAAAGCGATGGATCCAAGGTTTACATCTTGACCGACAGAAATTCCGGAAATAAATTCCAGTTCGCTTCGAGGAGCATTGCTTTGCCTCCAGGAATTGATATATGAGAAACGAAAAAAAATTGATGATTTTTGCATTGTTATTATTTGGAATTTTTTTATTTTCAATAAATTTTATTTTGGCGCAGCAATCGACGGTTTGCTGCGAGAGAACAAACACGGGAGCCTGGTGCCAGGATGTTTCAGACATTTCCCAATGCGATGATTCCGGGGATTTGAGGGCTGTGCCGACTTCTTGCGAAGCAACGAGCTATTGCAAATTGGGAACCTGTGTAAACACACAGGAAGGGGTTTGCATGGAAAACACACCGCAGAGAGTTTGCGAACAGCCAATAGGAAATGCTGCAGGAGGATTATGGTTTTCCACTAAAACCGATGAAATACCACAATGCAGACTTGGCTGCTGCCTGATTGGAGAGCAGGCAGCTTTCACGACGCAGACAAGATGCGAGCAACTTTCCTCGCTTTACGGATTGGAAGTAAATTACAGGACAGACATTAATTCGGAAGTCTCGTGCATCGCTTCGGCATTTCCGTCGGTAAAAGGAGCATGCGTGTTTGAAGAAGAACTCCAGAGAAGTTGCAGATTTGTTACAAGAGAAGAATGCAACGAAATCCAAACCACGCAGGAAAATGTTGACTTTCACGAAGGGTTTTTATGTTCTTCCGAAGAGTTAGGAACAATTTGCGGACCGAGCGAGAAAACAGGAACATTTGAAGGAAGAGATGAAATTTATTTCTTGGACACTTGCGGAAACCAGGGAAATATTTATGATGCAAACAGGCAGAATGACAGGCAGTATTGGGATAAAATAATTTCAAAATCTGAAAGCTGTGGATTTAATTCTGCAGATGGAAACGCGGGAAATCCAAGCTGTGGAAATTGCGATTATCTTTCCGGGAGCACAGGGGCATTGTATGACAGATTCAAAGACGGGACAAATGCCAGACCCACATACGGAGATTATGTCTGCAGAAATTTGAATTGCAGATTTGAAGCGGATTTAAACAGCGACGGAGATACAAGCGATGATATGGAAAATCAAGAGTTCCAGCACGGAGAAAGCTGGTGCGCTGAATCGGCAGGAGTTTCAACAATAATTTCCGATGAAGGATTTGTAACTGGGAATGTTGATTCAGCGACGGAAAATATTCCCGGAAGCAGATATTTCAGAATGGTTTGCTACAATGGAGACGTCACAGTTGAGCCTTGCGCGGATTTTAGACAGGAAATTTGCATTCAATCCTCGATAGAAACAGCGTCGGGAGAATTTAGAAATTCAGCTTGTAGAATAAATAAATGGCAGGATTGCATTGCACAAGAAAGACAAGAAGATTGCGAGAATTTTGAGAAGAGGGATTGCAAATGGATTGAAGGATACTCTGTTTTGAGAGATGAAAGCGGAGGACAGAAAGCTCTGCAAAATAATGATAGCGAAAATGTGAAAGCTTCGTGCGTTCCGAAATTCTCGCCAGGATATAATTTCTGGGAAGAAACTGGGGATGCATCGTCGCTGTGCGTGCAAGCAACACAAAGTTGCAGAATTAAAGTGAGCAAAAATATTATTGGAGTAATTCAAGGAAGAAGCATTTCAAGCATTTGCGAAGATAAACAATTTTCAGGAGAGATCTCAGGTTGTAGTTGCCTTGAAGATAAATGGCTTAAAGAAGCAAACAACTTGTGCATTCAATTTGGAGATTGTGGAATAAAAACAAATTATATCGGCAAGGAAGGATTCCACGAACTGGACGATTTGTTCGAGAGGAAAGATGAGTAA
>CAYINP010000013.1:0-6701 GCA_964364785.1 Candidatus Woesearchaeota archaeon
GCGCCGTTTTGTTTTATCATACCCACCAAACTTCACTTTCTTGAGTTGGAAGTTTTGGAGGATTTCTAGACAGTCTTTTTCTGTAATCATACATTTCAAGGGCTTCCCTTCTTTCTAGTTCCATAGTTTCCCGATATGATATTTCTACAGCAGTCCTTTGCCTTGGGTCGGAATATTCCACAAGCCCGGAATTTCTTTCCGGATTAAATTCTTTTTTAAACTCTACTCCGTATTTTTCGCACCAAGATTTGTTTGTCAAATTATAAAGCGCGTCGGTTTCTATTTTATTTCTTAGCGCCAAAGAAACTCCTTCCAATTTTTTCTCAATATCTGATTTTTCTTTTGCCATTTCCTCTTTTGAAATTTTAATTATTATTTATATTTTACTGCAAGATAGTCAGCAATAGAGTCAGTCTGGCTGTAATCTGCGTTCCTTTGAATAGTTCTTGGCATTTGCGCGGAATATTCTGTGGAATCATGATTATGTCCATCTCCGCTGTGATGTCCTACTGCGCACATATTTTTACTTTGAATTTAGTATTTTTAAATATTATGCTGGACAACAATATTAAAAAATCTCCAATCCATTCCATATTATGCAAAAAAGAGGACAGATTGCAATTTTTGTAATTATTGCAATAGTTGTAGTTGGGGCAATTGGAGTTTATTTTTTAGTCGTGAAATCTGAAAATTTGGAATTAACTGAAACAAAATCTGAAGAACCTGTTTATTCTTATGCGGAAGAATGCATTGAATCAGCAATTTATGATTCCGTTGAAATATTTGGATTGCAGCAAGGATATTATGATGTTCCTGAAAGCAACTCTCTTGATACTGATTTTTACAGAGTTGCATATTATTATCTTGAAGGAGAAATTTTAATCCCTGAAACAAGTTTTTTTGAAGGAGAATTTTCAAGAATCGTGAACGATAAAATTGCCGAAGATTGTTCAGATTTCTCAGTTTTAGAGGAAGAAGATTACGGAATTGAAGAAAAGATTGATGAGATAAAATCTGAAACAAGAATTTTGGAAAATGAAATTGAAGTAAATGTGGATTATCCGATTTTCATAATTGAAAACGAAAGTTCTCTTGGATTTTCTGAATTTTCTTATGAAATTCCCGTCAGGGTTGGACATTCAATTGATGTTTCAAAATTGCTTGTTGATAAAATAAGACAAGAGCCAAATTCGACGGACTTGACTTTTTTGCTGAATCAAGACGTTGATGTCTCGATTTTGGATTTTGACGAGTGCAATAAAGTTTATGTTTTAATTGATGGGGAATCCAAGGTAAATGACGAGCTTTATTCATTTTCATTTGCCGTAAAAATCGACGACAAATACTGTACGGGAGCGGAAAATGAGATATAAAATAATTTTCTCAATTATTTTCTTTATAGTTTTATTGAATGGAATTTCTGCTATAGCTTTTCCTTCAAATGGAAATGACACGGAAAAGCAAAAATGGATTTTGGACAATCCAGATGATATAAATTTGCGGGATTCAGAACAAAAGAAAACTGTTGAGAATTACTTGATAAACCAAAAAACTTTTTCATTTGGCGATAAAAAAATGCTCGGGAATTTGGTTGAATATTACACACTTGACAAAATTAATGTTGATTTATCAAAAGGGCAGGGAATTTTGCTGAAAAAAGAAGGTAATAATTTATTTCTTATTTCCAGCGACGGACAAAAACATGATTTAGTCGGATTTAATTCACTTAATATTCAGGGGAGGAAACTCGAGAAAATTCAATCGCGTGATGACGGAACAATTGAACTTTCTTTTGGAGAAGATTCAATTCATTTGAAAGATAATACTTTGAAGACAGATACTTTTGGGGGGTTGATTTTGGGCGATGGAACAGTTTTGGGATTGAAAGATAAATTTGGAAAACTAGATATTTCAGGAAATTCAATGAAATGTTTCTCGGCAAAATGTTCTTTTTCTCTCGGATTTATGGAAAACGAACTTAATCAAAATGGAGTCTTCAATAATCTTGGAAACAACAGATTTTCAGTTGTCGATGGAAAAACAAAAATCGGAGGAAGTGAGTTTTCAGGAAATTTTGATTTTTCCACAGATAAAGACAGAAAGAAAATTGATTTTAGCAGAAAAATAAATCTTGGAAAAATAAAAGATGGAATAAAAAATGTTGATAGTTTTGTAAAAGTGGATTCCGAGATTTATGGAAAAACACAAATTGGAAGTACTTTAGGAGAGAAGGTAATCGCATGTTTCACTTGCGCGGATTTTGTAAAAACTGGAGAAAAATACGACGGATATGTTGATTTGAAAAGAACAAAGGAAAAAGAATTTGGCGCAGAGATAATGGGAAAAGTTGGAGTGAAGTTTGAAGATGATGCTTCGCATAACGGATTTGATAAAAATTTGCTTTTGACTTATGATTCAAATCCTAATGAAGCTACTTTTAAATTGAAAAGTTGCGAAGGATGCGCCGACGGCGGGGTTGGTTTGAATACTTTGAATGGACAGCCTTTTCAGATAAGAAATGAAAATGGAGAGTTTGGCGTCAGACAATTGAATCCGGCTTTTCCGATAACTGAAGATTATTCAAGAAAATTTTATTTAACAGACACGGACGCCGAGGGTTTTGGAAAGATATATTCTGTCAGCGACAAGTCTGCAATATCTATAGAAAAAATTGATTCAAAATCATTTTATGATTATCAAGAGTATAGAAAGATGGTTGAACAAAGGGAATCAAAAAAATCTGCTATTGATGAAAAACTTTCAAAATCTGATAAAATTGCTTTTGCCTCTTTTGTCGAAGACATGAAATTTGGAAAGGACGGGGAAATTGTTTTGGCTGGAGAAACTCCTTCACTTGGAGGAAAACCTTATCCTTTTGGAGAAGGCAATTACATTTCGATAAGAGATGCCAAGATTTCCAAATGCATTGACGAGGGGAAATGCAATTTGCAAGAAATTGCCGATTTGGGAAAAATTAACCGGGAAGTTGCCGTTCTTGAAAAAGAAAAAAAACTTAACGCCTTGACTCTGGCGATGATTGAAGCGTCGTCAATACAACGCCCTGAAGATGCATTGGTTCTTGCTTTTGGCGGCGTTGGTTCTTTTGCAAAAGCTGCAACGAGCGCCCGCGGGGTTTTCAGGGCTGGAAGCGCATCTGAGGCTTTGATGGCTGCCGGGAAAACCGGGGTTTATGGAGCAGATGCAATGCTGTTTGGATTTGCCGGCGTGAAACCTGGGGTGATTTCAAAATTTGACGAAGCGCTTTCGGTTCTTCCGAAAACTTTTGACGAGGCTGAAAAAGTCGCCGTTCCAGTCAATAGAGGAAGACCGGCGTATCTTGATTCTCTTGCTGGTAATCTTGCCGAAAAAACCGGGCTTCCCGCGGAAGAAATAAAAGCAGTCGGATTGGGAAATAAATTTTTCACAGGAGGAAAAGGAAATGAGCCCTTAGATGTTGTTGCATTTGTTCATACTAATCCCGCGACAGGAGAAGTTACTCCTTTATCAATTGGTGTTTCTCATTTTACAAAAAAACAGGCGGAAAATCACATGAATGCCTTGAATCAGCTTGACGAAGTTCTTGGAGAAGGACATGACTATGGATTCAAAGGAGTTATAAGCCACAATACGAGAAATAAAAATAAGGAAGATGTTGATGCTTACACCGTTCTCGTTGGTGATTTGCCTCCTGAAACGCAGGCGAAAGTTTCCCAAGCTTACGATGATTGTTGCAGTTCTTTGAAAGTTTCCGATGAAGCAAATGGATTTGCGGGAGAGACGACGAGTTTGAGAATGAATGAAATAGTGACGAGCGGTACGGAATCCTCTCCGAAACTTCCCGAGATAGAGACCAGATTTGAAGGATTTTTTAGACCAGAGAAAGATGATTTTGGATTATCCGAAACAGTCAAATCTCTAGGAGTATATGATAAAAATGGGGAAAATGTCGGGACGCTTAGGTATAGGGTTCAGGATGATACTTTGGAGATAAATCATATTCGAATTCATCCTGAGAGCAGAGGAGAGGGTTACAGTTCTGCCATTATGTCAAAAGTCTTGGACGAAAATCCAGATATAACCAAGATTGTTGGGAGAATGGAGGAAGTTAATAAACAGGTTTTTATGGAGAAGTTGGTTGAATCTTTGGGGGAAAAAGGGAAAATAAAAGTATCTAAAGATTCACCTGATCTTCAATTTAGGAGATGCTGTTCGGAAAAGTTCCAATCTTTACCTGCTGAAGAAAGAGAAGTTTTAATAAAAACCGCTTCGGAAGCCACTCCCTTTTATCGTTCATGGGCAAAAAAAGGATTTGATAAAGTCTGCGATATAAGATTTAATCCGGAAACGATAGATTACACAAGAATACTTCTTCAGATATGCAAATAATTAATTACTTTTAAAAATCCCTTACCACTTTATTTCTTTATGTACAACTTTAAGGAAGTTGAATCGGAATCAAGGAAAGTTTGGAACAAACACAAGAAGGAAATAAAGAAAGCCGTGCAGGACAATCCACGAAAGCCTATGTTTTCTTTTCTTGACGGTCCTCCGACGGCAAATGCGCCTCCAGCATTACATCATTTCGAAGTCAGGACGTTCAAGGACATAATTTGCAAATTCAAATATATGCAAGGATTTTCCGTTCCGAGAAAAAGCGGATGGGATTGTCATGGTTTGCCTGTTGAGGTCCAGGTTGAAAAAAAACTCGGACTGAATTCAAAAAAAGAAATCTTAAATTTTGGCGTTGAAAAATTCATCAAGGAATGCAGAGACAGCGTTTTTTCAAATATTTTAGATTGGAAAAAATCAACGGAGAAACTTGGATTTTGGATTGATTTGGAAAATCCTTACGTGACTTTGGAAAATGATTATATTGAAAGCGTTTGGTGGAGCTTGAAGGAACTTTACAAAAAAGAAATGCTTTACGAGGATTTCAAAGTTGTTCCATTTTGTCCTCGTTGTGAAACCCCCCTTTCAAGCCACGAAGTGGCTCTTGGATACAAAGATGTAAAAGAAGATTCTGTTTACGTTGCTTTCAAAATAAAAAACAAACAAGATGAATTTATTTTGGCTTGGACGACGACGCCCTGGACTTTGCCCGGAAATGTGGCTTTGGCCGTCGGAGAAAAAATAAATTACGTGAAAGTAAAATTGCAGGATGGAAGAAAATTAATTTTGGCTAGAGAAAGACTTTCAGTTATAAAAGACGAATACAAAATTGTCGAAGAAATGAAAGGGAAGAATCTTGTCGGAATAGAATATGAACCCCTTTATGATATAAAAGAATTGCAGAATAAAAATTCTCATAAAGTTGTTCTTGGCGATTTTGTTACAACAGAAGATGGAACGGGAATTGTTCATACGGCAGTAATGTACGGGGAAGACGATTACAATCTTGGCAAAGAACTTGATTTACCGAGAGTTCATACTGTCGGGCAAGATGGAAAGTTTTTGGAAAATGTTCCAAGGTTTAATGGAATTTTTGTAAAATCTGCCGAGGATAAAATAATTCAGGATTTGAAAGAGAGAAAGCATATTTACAAAGTTGAAAAAGTTGAACATTCGTATCCTTTCTGCTGGCGTTGCTCAACTCCTTTGCTGTATTACGCGATAAATTCCTGGTTCATTAGAGTCTCTGAATTTAGAGATAAACTTGTAAAAGAAAATAAAAAAATAAACTGGGTTCCCGAAACAATTAGGGACGGAAGATTTGGAAATTGGCTTGAGGGAGCAAAAGACTGGGCTTTATCGCGATTTAAATTTTGGGGAACGCCTTTGCCAATATGGAAATGCTCCTGTGGAAATGAAGAAATAATCGGAAGCATTGAAGAATTGAAAAAGAAAGCGACTAAAAAAATTGGAGACATTGATTTGCACAAACCGCAAATTGACGACGTTAAATTGAAATGTTTAAAGTGCAAGAAAGAAATGTCTCGTGTTTCAGATGTTATTGACTGCTGGTATGATTCTGGAAGCGCAAGTTTTGCACAATATCATTATCCTTTTGAAAACAAGAAAATATTTGAGAAAAGTTTTCCATATATCTATATTGCCGAAGCGATAGACCAGACGCGAGGATGGTTTTACACTTTGCACGTTCTCGGCGTTTTGCTTTTTGGAAAAAGCGCTTACAAAAACGTAATCTGTGCGGGACACGTTGTCGATGAGAAAGGAGAAAAAATGTCAAAGTCAAAAGGAAATGTTTTGAATCCAAACGAAATGATTGAGCAATCTGGAGTTGATTCTATAAGATTGCAGTTTTGCACGACGGCTCCAGGAGAACAAAAGAGATTTTCGTTCAATCTAATGAAAGAATCAGTTATTCCATTTCTTACAATTTTGTATAATTGCAATAATTATTATCATCAACTTATAAACAAAAAGTGCAAAATGCAAATTGAAGACAAATGGATTTTGTCGAGGCTGAATTCAACGATTTTGGAAGTTACTTCTGAATTGGAAAGGTTTTCAATTGACTCTGCTTTTAGAAAAATTCAGAATTTTGTTGTTAATGATTTCTCAAGAGGTTACATAAAAATAACAAGGGACAGAGATGACAACAAGGAAATTGTCGGCGAAGTCTTGGAGAAAATTTCGCTTTTGCTTGCGCCGTTTGCGCCTTATATTTCAGAATTTGTTTATCAGAATTTTTCAAGAAATTCCGTGCATCTTTCAAATTGGCCAAAAATTGAAAAGAAGAA
>CAYINP010000013.1:6801-11485 GCA_964364785.1 Candidatus Woesearchaeota archaeon
AACTTGATACAAAAATCACCCCTGAGTTGGAAGCCGAAGGATATGCTCGTGAAATATCAAGACTTGTTCAAGGATTCAGAAAAGATTTGGGACTTGTCAAAGATGACGTTATTGAACTTAAGATTTTTGCCGACGATGGATTGAAAAGGATTTTGAAATCACAGGAAAAATTCATTGCGAACAGAACAAATTCTGAGAATATTGAGATAATCTCCAGAAATGTCACGACTATCAAAGAAGAAAAATCGTCCAAGCGTGGCCAATTTGAGGAAACATTTAAAAATAAGATTGATTTCAAAGTGAAAGATAAAAGGGGGGAGATAGTAATTATCAGGAAATAGTTACTGGTTAGTGCTCCTAACTCTTTACTCTTTTATCATAACAAACTTTAAAAGTAAAATCTCTATATAAAAAAATGATTGTAAAACAAAATATCCATTTAATTAAAAAGTTTGTAACTACATTTCACAAGTAAAATGATTGTAAAGGAAGAATTTTTGAGCAGACTTAGGAAAATTTTTGATTTGAATCTTTATGAAGTAAAAGTATGGACTGCTCTTTTGTCGAGGGGAACTTCCACAGCAGGAGAGTTGAGCAATATTTCTGATGTTCCTCGTTCGAGAACTTATGATATTCTTGAGAGTTTGGAGAAGAAAGGATTCATAATAATGAAACTCGGCAAGCCGATTAAGTTTGTTGCTTTGAAACCAGAAGAAGTTGTCGAGAGAGTGAAGAAAAATCTTGTTAAGGAAGCGCAGGATAAGACCAAGAGACTTGAAACCCTGAAGAGCGACGAGGTTCTTGAAGAATTAAATTCTATTTTTACACAAGGAATAAAATTTGTCGAACCGACAGATTTGTCTGGAAGCTTGAAAGGAAGACAGAATCTTTACAATCATCTTGATATGATGGTTAGAAATGCAGAAAAGTCAGTTACAATAATAACAACTAAAGAAGGATTGAATAGAAAGTTTGAAGCGCTGATGCCTAGTTTTGAGAAATTAAAAAAGCGTGGCGTTAAAGTAAGAATTGCTGCGCCAGTTGATAACAACAATATAAAAGTTGCTAGGGAATTGAAGAAAGTCGCCGAGGTTAAAAATCTTGATAAAATAAAAGCGAGATTTATCGTCATTGATTCAAACCAAGTTATGTTTATGCTCCTTGACGACGAAAAATTCCATCCAAATTATGATACGGGAGTTTGGATTAATACGGAATTTTTTGCCTCGGCGTTGGAACAACTTTTTGAATTGGCTTGGAAAGATATGAAGAGTGTGAAGTGATTTTTAATTCTGTCATAAATTCCTAAATCATAAGAAAATTTATAAACATTAAATAGTGAGATAATAATATGGGATATTTAGTTTCAAGGGAAGATTGTGAGAATTTACTTTCTGGAATATTAGCCTACGGAATTGAAGTTGAATATGATCCAGATTTAGTCCGATTTAGAGATGAAGCTGGAAAATTTGTTTCCAATACTTTAGTTGAGAAATTAATTCAGAAGAGAGCTAAAGATATGTTTGGAATATCGAAGTAGTGAAGTGAAAAAATAGTGAAGAAAAAAGCAATGAGAAAAAGGGAACCTCCTTATGCCTTGGGTTATGGAATATCTATAATAATTTCATTGATTTTAGATTATTTTTTTGTAAGTATGTTTAACATTCATCCGACGATTCATGTTGCTGTAGGTTTTTTGACATTTACAGTCGTTACTGCAATCTTTATGAGCTTCTTTAAGAAGTAATTTTCTAAATGTCCCCCGATACAATTTTCCCTGTCTTTACTCCAAAAGATTTTCGCGATTGGCTTGAAAAAAATCACGACAAGCACACAAAAGTCGGGCTTATAATTCACAAAAAGCACACGGGAAAGAAATCGCCGAGCCACAGAGAATTAATGGAAGAGGCGATTTGTTTTGGCTGGATTGATACAACAATAAAAAGAATCGACGAAGATACATTTATACGATTTTTCTCTCGCAGGAATAAGAACAGCAAATGGAGCTACAATACTTTGAGTTATGCAAAGGATTTGATGAAGAGAAAAAAGATGACTCCTAATGGATTGCAATTTTATAAAGAAGGTTTGAAGAAGAAACCACACGATTATGGAATCCCTTTGAATCCAGAAATTCCAAGCGAGATGAAAGATATTTTTGAGAAAAATAAAAAAGCCAAGGAACATTTTGAAAAACTTGCGCCTTCAATAAGAAGAACTTATTTGAGATGGATTTTTAGAGCAAAACGCGAAGAGACGAAGAATAAAAGGATTAAAATTGTCTTGGGAAATATGATTAAAAAGGGCTGGGGGATAAATCTGAAAGATAATTGAAATGACAGAAATAATTTTGTATCAATTTGAAGAATGTCCTTGGTGTGAAAAAGTAAGACAGAAGTTGAAAGAATTGAAATTGGATTATAAGAAAGTTAATATGATTCGCGACCGCGAAGATTCTGAGAGAAAAGAAATTTACAGAAAAAGCGGAGTTCCGACTGTTCCTGTAATAAACATTGATGGAAAATTTATTGGAGATTCCGCAAAGATAATAGAATTCTTGGACGAGAAATTTTCTTGAATGTTTTTTTCCTAAAAGAAAATACAAGAATTAGAAAATTAATAAAATAAAAAAATGAAAAAGTTTGTCTATTGGTTTAAAATTGCAAGAACTGCGCTGACAAGCGTTGTCACGACGACAACCCATCCTGCAATCCATGGGACTCCGAGATTTCCACCGAGCCATACCGGAAGTGTTAATGCTCCTCCGATCATTCCGTAACCCACAGACAATGATACTATCACTCCTGTAAGCCAAACGACCAAATTTAATACCCTTCCTGATTGTTTTCCTTTCGCCATTTAATCACCTCCTTTCATTTTGCCAATAGGCAACTGTATAACTGGAATATGCAAAATCTCTTTAAATATCTTTTGCCGTCACATTTTTTCCAGAACTTCAATTCCAAGCAAGTCGAGAGAATTTTTTATTGTGAAAGCAAAACTTTGCACCAATTTTTTTCTGAAATCTTCATTCTTTGAATTAATTACAGGACACGCGTGATAAAACTCGTTGAAACTTTGCGCAATTTTGTAGGAATAATTTGCAATCAGCGCGGGATTTAAATTTTTCTTCGCGTTTCCAACTATTTCTGGAAATAGAGCAAGCATTTTTGCAAGTTTTATTTCTTCATCTTCTATTTCTTCCGTGTAATTTGATTTTTTCTCAGAATGATTCTCCGCTTTCTTCAAAATTGATTTTGCTCTCGCGTAACTGTAAAGCAAATATGCTCCAGAATCACCGTCGAAGTTTAATGCGTCTTCCTTGCTGAATATTATATTTTTATTAGGACTTTGCTTGAGCATTGAATATTTTATTGCAGCGATTGAAATCTTAAGAGCGCGCTTTTCCAACTCCGTTTTTGATATTTTTTCTTCGCGCTTTTTTATTTCTCTTTTTGTCAAGTCCAAAGTTTCTTTCATAAAATCAGAGTAAAGGATATTTTCCCCCGTTCTTGAAGACATTTTTCCTGAAGGCAAACGAACTTCCGCGAAGGGAACGAAAATATTTTTCTTCGCGTTTTCAGACTTCATTAATTCAAGAGTTTTCAACAACTGACTTATATGCAAAGATTGCGCCGCGCCGATTATCATGATGCTTTTGTCAATTTTGAATTTTGAAAACTTTTTTTCAACAAGAGCAATATCTTTTGCAGAATACAAAACGGTTCCGTCTTTTCTCAACAAAACCCAGACACCAAGATTGTATTTTTTCAAATTCATTATTATTGCTTCGTCGCTTTTCACCGCGATTTTCTTTTCTCTAAGCTCGTATGCAATATCTTTTCCTCTTTTTTCAACTTCGCTTTCAAAGAAATGAATGTCAAACTTTGTGTTCAACTCTTTGTATATTTTTTTCCAAGAATCAATTGAAAATTTTCTTGATTTTTTCCAGAGTTGCATTAACTTTGGATTTTTCTTTCCCTCCATAGCCCAATTTATCACTTCAACTTCTTTGTGGTTTTTTTCGCTATCATCGTATTTTTTTGCGGCTTCAACATAAATCTTTGCAATCCAAGATTCATCGTTTCTTAATTTTTCTTTTGAATGGAATTTGGTATAGCACCAAAGCCATTTTGCAACGTGCGTTCCAGTATCTCCCGAATAGTTTGCCCTTATTATTTTTTCTCCTGAGAATTCCAAAATTCTTGCCAAGCTTTCTCCAAGAGAAGTTCCTCTGATATGTCCAACGTGAAACGCCTTGTGAGTATTTGGCTGCGAGAATTCAATCATCGTCCTGCTTTTTTCTTTTGATTCGGGCTTTCCATATTTTTCTTTTTTGCTTAGAATTTCATTTATTATTTCAGGAATTTGATTTTTCTTGTTTACAAAAAAATTAACGTAAGGTCCATTTGATTCTATATCTTCGAACTCTTCCGGAATCTTTGATATTTTTTCGCGGATTTCCAAGGCAATTTCGTGCGGCGCTTCCTGCATTTTGGAAGCCAAGAAGAAACACGGAAACGCATAATCTCCCATTTCCATATTCGGCGGGATTTCGATATATTTTAAAATCTCAGCCTCGGTTAATTTGACTTTTAATTCTGCGAGGGCTTTTTTCAGAATTTTTGCAATCACTTCTTTCATTAATAACTAAAAAGAAAAGAGATTATAAATTTTGTTGAGG
>CAYINP010000014.1:0-11158 GCA_964364785.1 Candidatus Woesearchaeota archaeon
ATTTATAAAAAATCTAATTCAATTCCGCCTGAATAATATTCTCAAAAGCGGAAAAAGGTTGCGCGCCGGAAAGAACTTTTCCGTTGATTACAAAATAAGGCGTCCCGCTTCCGCCGGCTTTCTGCGCGTCCCTCGTATCTGCTTCAACTTCTGATTTGTATTTCCCCGAATCCAGACAAGATGAAATATCATAACCAATTTCTTTCGCCCAATCTTTCAAGTCATCGTTAGTATAAACAACCGTTTTTGTAACTTGCCCTGAAACCAAGCCGGAATCAAGAATATTTTGCTCTGAAAACATTTTATCATGCATCTTGAAATAAGCTTCGTCTCCGCCTTTTTCTCTGACACATTCTCCAGATTCAGCAGAAGCTTGAGCCATTGGATGTATGCTTGTTAAGGGAAAATCTCTGAAAACAAGTTTAACTTTTCCTGTTTCAATATATTCCGATTTTATTTGCGAATAAGTTTCAGTCCAGAATTTTCTGCAGAAAGGACATTGGTAATCAGAAAATTCAATTATTGTAACCTCAGCGTTTTCATTTCCCAAAACGGCATCGTCATCTTCACTTGCAGAAACTAATCCGGTGCCGCTGTTTCCTCCAGAAGTTGAAGTTATTGGAACCAAATCTTGAATCAAGAAATTTCCATCTTTAGTTGTGTAAACTGAAATTAAATTTCCTTGATAATCAATATCAATCTTGTAAAGTCCGTTTTCCTCGGTTGCAGATTTCAGCGTAACTTCGGAGCCTGCAGTATCGGATAAAAAATTCACAAGTTTCTCCCCTGCTTCATTCGCAGAAATTAAATCCGAGGCGATAGTGCCTCCCGACAAACTGTTGAAAATAAGAACCAAACTCAAAACGGCAAAAACAAAAGTTGAAATTATCCACGGATTTCTTCTCAAATTTTCGTGATAAAGAAATTTGGGAATTTTTATCTCAACAACTTCCTCTTTTTCCATTTTCAATTTTTTATTGGAAACTTGTAAATTTCCAATTTACTTTCTGATGTTCCATTACGACATTAGATGAAATTCTTTTAAAAAGATTGTGGGATTGGAAAGAATTAAAACCTCTTTCTCCTTTTCTTCCTGATGGAGGTTACGGTTTTAATAGGGGGAGATTACGCGAAAGAAACCGTAGGTGTCTTCGCATGCCTTACGATATAACAATTGGAAGAAATAAAAGTGACAAGGAAATGTTCGGAGACAAGGGGCTTATTTTTCTTGGAAAAGGTTACGTAAAAATGGGGCAGCACACTTCTTTAAGCAACAGGATTTTTATGGACATTGCGCGTTCTCACGTCATTCTCGTCGCTGGAAAGAGGGGCTCTGGAAAAAGTTACACTCTCGGAGTTATAACCGAGGAACTTTCAAATTTGCCGAAAGATGTTAGCCAAAATATAGGTTCTCTTATTTTCGACACGATGGGAATTTATTGGACAATGAAATACGTAAATGAAAAAGACAAGGAACTTTTGCAGGATTGGGGATTAAAAACAAAAAACCTCCCCGTGAAAGTTTTCATTCCATACGGACATTATGATAGTTATTTGGAAAAAGGAATTCCTGTTGACGAATCTTTTGCTCTTGACGTCGCAGAATTAAACTCTGAAGATTGGATTCTTACTTTCGGTTTGGATATGATAAATCCTGTTTCAATTCTTATTGAGAGAACAATTTCAAAATTAAGGAAGGAAGAAAAATTTGGATTAAGGGAAATAATCTCTGAATTTCACAAAGACGAAAAATCTTCCGCTGAAGTAAAAAACGCCGCGATAAGTTTGTTTGAAGCGGCGGAAACTTGGGGAATTTTCGCAACTGAAAAAGAAAAAGCAACGCAAATTCAAGATTTGATTCAGGGTGGGATGACTTCCGTTTTGGATTTGTCAGTTTACAATTCAATAGGCGCATTCAATGTTAGAGCTCTTGTAATTAGCTTGATTTCAAAAAAGATATTCAATCAAAGAATGGAAGCCAGAAAAAAAGAAGAAGTTCAGGCAGTTTCAAAAGGATGGAATTATCTTTCATTCGAAAGCAAAAAAGATTCGCCTCTTGCTTGGCTTTTCATCGACGAAGCTCACGAATTTCTTCCGCAAAAAGGAAAAACTGCTGCGACGGATGCATTGATACAATTATTGAGAGAAGGAAGACAGCCAGGGATTTCTGTTGTTCTTGCAACACAGCAACCTGGAAAAATTCATACCGACGTTATGACACAGGCAGATATTGTTATTGCTCACAGAGTAACTGCACAGCAAGACATTCAAGCGTTGAATTACATAATGCAGACTTATCTTCTTGAATCTGTAAAAAGACATATGGACGAGCTCCCAGATTTGAAAGGCTCGGCAATAGTTCTCGACGATAATTCGGAAAGAATTTATCCTATAAGAATCCGCCCGAGATTTACATGGCACGGCGGAGAAGCTCCAGCAGCAATTAGAGTTGAAAAAAGATTGTAAAATACAAATCCTTAAATAAGTCAAAATAAATCTTTTCTTATGGCCGAAAAATACTCAAAAAAAGCCGCGGACGCGTATAAAAAATATTTGGAAATCTTGCCTGAAAAATGGGAAATAACCCGCGAAGAAGTTATAAAAATCATCGGAGTTGATGAAAAAAAATACGAAAGTCTTATGCATTCAAATTTTTGGGAGATTCAAATAAGGGATAGGGTTGCACGGGTGCTTGGAATTGACTTTGGATTGAGCGCATTGTTCGGAGAAGGACACTCTGAAGATTATTTAGAAAATGCAAGAAATTTCATCAAAAATAAAAAAAGCCGGTTTCAAAACCGCAGTCTTCTGGAAATGCTGATGGACGGCAAAGATGAAAGTCTGTTGCAAGCATTTGATTATGTTTTAGAAGTCCGCAGATTGTAAATAAAAACATTTAAAAACACTACTTCTAAGTGATAGCATGATAAAAATAGAACTTCCAGTAATGATAAAATGTGAAATCGGAGAACAGCAAAGAGACAGTTCAAATAGATGTCGTGCTGAAATTTGTCCTTATGGAAACATGACTGCAAGAGCACCGGCGCTTGAAACAGAAATTTACACAATCTGCGGAACAAACGGCGTCAGAAATGCATATCTCCAATTTGAAAATCCGCTAGAGTTTGTTTTCGGACTCTTGAAAAAAATCAGCGCACAATAAAATCCACTCTTACTCTAAATCTTCTATTCCCGATTTCCCCGGCATTTTTCATTTTTAATATTTTTATCTTCCTTCTTGCTTTTTTCGCCTCAATTTTTATTTTGTCCAAGATATCTTCCTTTTCATCTTCCTTGCAAAAATCATAATAAAAAATCCTTGTTCCTTTTTTTGACAGCAAAAATGCCTCTTTCAAAAAACTGTCTTTCAGTTGCGGACGAGCCATCACAATGATATCAAATTTCTTTTTCTGCTTTGCAAAATTCTTAACATTTGCTTGAACAACTTCAACTTTGTCTTTCAGTTTGTTCAACGCAACATTCATTTTCGCATATTTGCTCGCTTCGCGATTTATTTCAACAGAATAAATCATTTTCGCTTTCGAATTCTTCGCTATTATAATTGGAAAGGGCGCAACTCCTGCAAACATAACAAGAACTTCGTCGTTCTTTTTTATTTTTCCAGCGATTTCTTTTCTCTCGTTTGAAAGGCGCGGAGAAAAATAAGTTGAATCGACATTGAATCTAAAAAAACAATTATTCTCCCTATACAAAACTTCCTTGGTTTTTTCTCCAAGAATAAATTTTGTTTTCTGTTTTCTCAAAAGCCCCTTGAATTTCCCTGTTTTTTCCAAGACAGTTCTTGCAGATTTATTTTCCCTCAAAACTTTCTGCGCAAATTTTTTCTTTTCCTTTTCCTTGGCATCATAAGGAAATTTGACAAGAACAATATTTCCAAGCAAATCAAAAGTCGCTTTCATAAAAAAATTAGCTGTTATCAATTTAAATATTTATTTTTAGGAAGGTTAAGCGAAGGAAACCAAAGGTGTCCTCGCAATAACATAAAACTTTATAAAAACCTTCTCCTTATTTGAAAGATGCAAAAGAAGAGTGCGATATTTGGAATGATTTTGTTGTCCTTTTTGATAATATCGAATTTCGCAAGCGCGCAATATTATAATTCATTCGGAAATATTCTTAACAGCGTCGATGAATCAACAATAGTTCTCGGGCTTATTTTCGTAATCGCTTTCGTTCTTATAAATTACTCTTTGTCAAATTTCTTCAAGGGGAATAAAAATGTCTCTGGAACAATATCTTTTGCAGTATCTTTGCTTATTGTTTATGGAATAAACCGCTCAGGATTTAATTACAACGGATTATTCAACGGTTTCTTTTTCTTTTTGCCGACGGGATTCATTGAAACCTTATGGCCAATTTTATTTTTAGGATTGGGAATAATCTTCAGCATAAAATTTAACAGCGCGAAAAAAGGTTTCGGAATATTATTCATCGGCACTGGAATGCTCCTTATTTTCTTCTCATATGCGCTTTTCTATGATTCTTCTGGCGGACTTGGATTAAGCATCGCTTCAATATTAATCGGGGCAGTTCTCTGGGTGTGGGGTTCAAAAGGAGATAAGAAAAAAACAGTCGAAATCTCCTATTAACTGATTCACATCCATTTATTCAATTTATTCTGATCTTTCTTTTTCTCTTCAATGATTCCTTTTATGTCAACTCCAAAAACCTGAAATATCGTATCAACGGCGGGAAGAATTTGATGCTCCAAGTAGTATTCAATATCATATTCTCCTTTCTCACTTGGAAGTTTTACTCCATCTCTTACAAGTTTCTTTTTCTCTTCGGTTTCAGCAATGTAATATTCAATCAGGTGTCCTTCATCAATTGGAATTCCAGCATCAATCATTTTCCTAGCGGCAATAACATGCGGAGAAATCGCCTTATAATCCTCCAGAGATTTTTTCAATTGCGTCTTTATTATTAAATCATCTATTGAAATCTTTCTCTGCTTCAACTTTTTTATGACATCTTTGACATATTCCAAAGATTTCTTCTCATTGCCTTCATCAAGAACAAGTCTCAAGACTTTGTCTTGGGTTCTTCTTGCAAGCTGACACCAATCCCTTCTTACAGTTTCAAAACCGCGAATTTTTACTTTTCCATCTCTCCCGAGTAGCGCATATTTTTTCTTCGCGCCGATTGTTCCTGTTCTTTTTGTAACCCACAATCCCCTCTTGAAAAATCCTTCAAGTTCCAAATCCATAATTCCTGGAAGCTGTGAATTTAATTTCTTCAAAAAATCAAGTGTTTGTTTTTCCGTTTTTCCATTAAGCAAAAAAGCAATGCTGTCTGTATCTGAATAAACAGTCTTATATTTTTCCTTATCAATAGTTTCAATAACTTCTTTGATTAATTTTTTCGCAAAAGCCGCCGTCGCTGCTGCAGCTTCCCTTAAATAATATCTTGCTCCAAAGAACCCCTGATATCCATAAGCCGAATTTGCAAGAAGTTTGAAAGCATTGCTCCTCGCTTTTTTTATTACATCAGGTTTTTCCTTCAATTCCTGTTTGTATTTTTTTCTTTTTTCAATTATGTCTCTCAATATCTCGGAAAAAAATCCGCTCTCCTTTGAAAAATGCAATTTTCCCTCAGAAGTTTCAATGGAATAAGAATTTTTCTCAGGTGTCTCAAGAAAAGTTGATTTGGAAAGATTGTAGGTAACAATCGTGCTCCCGTAACAGCTTGTAAAATCAAAAACTGCAATATCCTCGTAAATTCCTGGAATTGGCTCAAAAACAAAAGCCCCTTCGTATTTCCCCATATGCATCCTCTTTGAGATTTCCTCATTCATAGGTTTTTTTTCAGGAATCTCATTGAATCTTTCAAGATTGTGCAAAATATAAGATTCAACATTTTTTGACATTCCATTTCTTGAAGCCTCAAACACCGGTTCTTGTATTATTCTTGAAAATTCTAAAATATCAGGCCACATTTTTTCAAACAGTTTGAAAACGAGAACTGAATCGTGCAAATTATATTCAAAAAAACTTTCCCATTCATCTTCTTTTATTTTCGACGAATGCTTAAATTTGAAAACTTTTTTCCCTTCGCCTAAAAACTCCGTCGCAACATCATCTAATCTCATTGTTTCAGATTGCATATATTGTGAATACGCCGTTCTTATGAATCTCAATAAATCGATATGAACTATTCCTTTTATTTTTCCAGTTAATTCAATTCCACGGGAAAATTTCGGTTCGCTTCCATCCAAGCCAAGAGAAAGCCTAACTTTATTTTCTTCGGCTCTCGCCTTCAAATAAGGCAAATCAAAATTATCAGAATAATATCCTACAAGAAAATCAGGGGAAAGTTTTTTCAAATGCTCTGAAAATTTCTCAAGCAATTCGCTCTCATCTTTTACATGCTCAACATAGTCAAATTTCTTTTTTGTTTTTTTCCAAGTAATTACTTTCTTGAAATTATCAGAGACAAGCGAAATCATTAAAATTTCTCCTTTCCCAATTTTTATATCATCGGTTTCAATGTCGTACGCAACAATCTTAGGTTCAAATTTTTTATCCTCAATCTTTCTTGATTTATTCAATTTTAAGCAGAAATCAACATCAATGTTTCCAATTCCTGCAAAATCATTTCCAGCAACCAAATCTCCGGAGATTTCGTACCAGTTGCACGGGACAATTTTTTTCTCAATAATATAATGCGTTGTGAAGCCCAAATCATATCCTCTTCTCTTTTCAATTTCGTCAAACCCAAGTTCGTCGGCAATATCGTGCAAATCCTTGTAATTCGTCGCAAAAACTTTCAAAGCCTTTACTTTTTTCCCAAGAAAATTTTTCTCGCGCAATTCAACTTTCTCAACCTTTGTCTGCCTTCCTTTTGAATCAAGATTTATCTTCTCAATTTTCTCGATAAGCTTGCTTATTTTTTCTTTTTTAACATTCTCTTTTAAAATTGCCCACAAATAAATATCACAAGTATCAACAACGCAAATTCTCTTTCCTTTGGAATTTCTCCCAATAATTCTTATGTAATTTCTGCCTTCAAAATCAAAATAATCATAGTCAAGAGGTATAAAATCTGTTTCCATAAAAATAGAACTTGCAAACTTTTTTAAACTTGGTGCTTTTGTTTTTATATGAAACCAAACAGATACGGTCCTGGTTCAAGAGGCATAGGAAGAAGTGTGCCTGTTGGAGATAGAGAAGATTACGTTCCAAGCGAATTATATCCAAGCCAGATAAGACGCATCCAAAGAGAATCTGAAGAGAAAGCTGAAAAAGACAAAATGTTGAAAGCAAGAGAAAAATTCGGCAATTTAAGAAGAAATTTGGAGCATCAATAATTTTATTAATTTCTATTTTGTTATTTATTTATGGGTTTAAATATAAGCGAAATAATTCCTCGAAGAGAGCTTGATGTTTCAGAATTAAAGGGAAAAATCATTTGCGTCGACGCGTTTAATACATTGTACCAATTTCTAACCTCGATAAGACAGCCAGATGGAACTCCCTTGATGGATTCAAAAAAACGCGTTACCTCTCATTTATCGGGAATTTTTTACAGGAATACAAATCTTCTCGCAGAAGGAATAAAAATGGTTTATGTCTTCGATGGGATTCCTCCTGAACAAAAAATAAGAACATTCAGAAAAAGAAAAGAAATAAGGGATTTGGCAGAAGAGAAATACAAATCCGCAAAAGATGACGAAGATTTGGATTCTATGAAAAGATATGGTTCGCAATTGTTAAGATTGAACGACGAAATGATTGAAGAATCAAAAGAGTTGCTGGAAGCAATGGGCATCGCAGTTGTTCAAGCGCCAAGCGAAGGTGAAGCCGAAGCCGCTTATCTCGCAAAGATAAAAAAAGAAGTTTACGCCTCGGTAAGTCAGGATTACGATTCAATTCTCTTCGGCGCTCCAAAATTGATTCGCAATTTGACTTTGGCAAGAAGAAGAAAAACAGTTTCAGGTTACGTCGAAATAAAACCTGAAATGATTGAATTGGACAAAGTTTTAAACCATCTTGAAATAAATCTCGACCAATTAATTTGCCTTGGAATTTTGGTTGGGACAGATTACAATCCAAAAGGAATTCCAAGAATAGGGCAAAAAAAAGCTCTGCAAATAGTAAAGCAAAACAAATCTCCTGCTTTGATTTTTGAATCGATTAAAGAAAAAATGGACGCTCTTTCAGATGAAGATAAATTTGACTGGAAAGAAATCTTTGAACTCTTTCACAAGCCAAATGTTAAAAATGAAAAATTCAAGTTTGGAAAAATAGACGAGAAGAAAATAAAAAAGATTCTTGTCGAAAAACACGAATTCTCTTTGGAAAGAATTGAAAAGCAATTGGAAAAATTGAAGGAAATCCAAGAAGAGCAAAAGCAAAAAGATTTGGGAAAGTGGTTTTGATTATTCTCTTCTAAGAAGGTTTAAAATTTCTCTGCAACTATCTTCAGACAAAGAACTGTTTTCAACATCCCTTATTGCGGCAGATTCCAATTTTTCTATTTTCCCGAGAGAAAATGAATGAGAAACTCCTTTTGAAAGACCGGAAAAACTTGCCTGTCTAAATTCTTCAGATGATAACTCGCCCACACTTATCTCTTCTTCATCCGACGGCGGATTGCTTATTGAATATGTTTGAACATAACCAACTTCTTCTTGCCCGCCGTCATAGAAAATCCTAACTCTAAGCCCCGCAATTTCTGTAAAAATCCAACTCGGCTCCGGAAATTCTAACCATAACCTGAAAACACATTTCATCTTTTTAACCATTTCCATAATTTAAAACAACTATTTCAAACTCAATTTTTCGCCCATTCCAAAAAATGGTTTTAGAAAGACACGCGCATTTTTGCAATAATCTTTTCCGCTTCTCTTGAAGAGTATTTTTCTAGAAGCGACATGTGGGCTTTTTCCAAATCGGCAGGTTCAATCTTCTCTATATCTCTGGCGAAAATCACAGAATCTCCAAGTTTATCCGGAAACTCTCCGATTTCTACGTGGTCGTGCCGAGAACGAGAGAAGGAATAATTTCTTACATAACCCGTGTGTGTTGAACCATCTCTTGCAGTAAACTTGGCTAAAACTCCCAAGTCATAATAATATCGCAAGAAATCGCAATTATCAAGAGTAATCGCCATGAACCTTTCTAGAATCTTTAATATTTAAACATTTATCTAATAAAACAACTATTTCAATCTCAATTTTTCTTCCACTCATCCATTTTCCCAGTCTTAAGTTTCTTATCTAAAATCTCAAGCTCTTCATAAATTCCCTCAATTAAATCGTAGTTCTTTGCTTCTTCCAAAGTCACCCATTTTGAATCGGTCAATGCATTGCAAAGTTCTACTTTAAGATTTTGTCCAGAAACTCCCGCATATAAACTTACAATAATGCACGGCACTCCGTCTCCTCTTAGATAAACCATATTAGTTACATAACCTATGTCAAAAATTTTCAAGCCAACTTCTTCTTTTACCTCTCTTCTTAAAACATCTTCAAAAACCCCGTACCAATGCTCGGAAGTGTCTTTCTTTCTGAGAATGTAATCCAAAACTTCCATCTTTCCGCCCGGAACGGTCCATTTTCCTGGAAATGCCTTTTCTCGTTCGGACTTTTTTGCAATCAAATATTTTCCATTACCATCAACTAAAATGCCGGTTACAACAACGTAATGCAGCCGATTTTTATCATACATGAAAAAAACTTATCACAATAATATTTAAATAATTCCTCAAAAAATTTGACTTATGGAAAAAAACATTCTTGAGCTGTTTCTCTATGATAATAAAATGAAATTTAACGAAATGGAAAAAAAGATGGAGGTGAGATCAAATAAACTGGCGTACCATCTTCAGAAAATGACAAAAAAAGGAATCTTGACAAAATTAGATAATTTTTACAGCCTGTCTGAAAAATCCGAAGAAAAAATCCCATACCTTACCGAGAAAAAATCTCTTGTGCCAGTAGTTATAATCGCAATAAGAAAAAAGTCTGACAAGGTTTTCCTTGTGAAAAGAGAAAAACGCCCGTTCAAGAACAAACTCGCTCTGCCGGGCGGAAGAATCGTTCTCGGAGAGAACATCTCGAAAGCAACAGAAAGAATAATGCTGGAAAAATTTGGAATAAAATGCAGATTTAAAAAAATAAATTCTGTTTCCGTAGAAATGGTGAAAAATGGAAAAGAAACGGTTCATTCATTTATCCTTATTCTCGTCACGGCAACAACAAAAAAACAATTAAACTATTTTGACATAAAAAAGAAAAAAGTTCAATAATATCAAGCGACTACCGTCTGATAAAAAAAGATTTGGACAAAGAAATAAAATTAAAAAATTTAGTTACAAAATCCTGACTTACTCCAGCAATAACAACGCAGCCATCACGAGAATTCCAAGCAAAAACGTCGCGAATTCTATTACTGTTTTTTTCAATGTAAAATCCTTGTGCAATTCAGGAATTAAATTGCTTCCAGCAATGTAAATAAAACCGCCTATGGCGATTGGAACAATTACTAGTTGCACTTTTCCAAGATAGCCGCTCAATATTAAAGAAACAAAAGTTCCCAAAACTGCAAACAGGGCTGAAAGAAAATTATAGAATAACGCCTTGTTTTTAGAAAATCCTCCGTGAACTAAAACCCCGAAATCCCCTATTTCTTGCGGGATTTCGTGAAGAACTATTGCAATCGTCGTCGCTATTCCAACTGGAACGCTTATAAGATAACTTGCTCCAAGAATTAATCCATCAAAAAAATTATGAAAACCGTCTCCAACAAGATTCATAATTGCGAAAGATTGCACGGTTTTCTTTTTGTTATGGGGCATATGGTGATGTTGCATATGAACGATTTTCTCAATGAAAAAGAAAAGAAAAATTCCCCCAAGAATAAAGAACGATGTGTTCAATGTGAATTCCCCGTTTTCAATAATTTCAGGAAGCAAATGCAAAAACGCGTCTCCAAAAAGCGCCCCTGCAGAAAAACTGACAAGATATATCAGGACTTTTTTCAATTTCTCAATCCTTATGGAAATAGTCCAAAGTCCAATAAGAGAAACTATGCTAACTAAAAGAACACTCAAAAGAGAATACAACCACACCTCTGAAATCATTTTGGAAAAAGGCATAAATAATTTATAAAAGTAATGTTTGCTAAAAGATAGCAAA
>CAYINP010000015.1:0-10353 GCA_964364785.1 Candidatus Woesearchaeota archaeon
TAAAATGAAAACAAAAAAAAGAAAGAAGACGACGAAAATGCACGGACGCGGAATGGGCACGCACGGGAGAGGTTCGAGAAAGAAGGCGAAAAAGTCCGGACATCACGGAGGACCTGGAATGTCTGGAACGGGAAAGAGAGCGGATCACAAAAAAACTCTTGTATTGAAATTATACGGACACGGATATTTTGGAAAACAGGGAATAACAAGCAAGGGAACAAAGAGAGACAAAAGAAAGAGAATTAACCTTGGAGAGATACAAGAAAATGTTGAAAATTACGTCAAGAGAGGAACTGCAAAAAAGATTTCAGGAGGATTTGAAATAAATCTTTCAGATTTCAAAATTCTTGGCGACGGTGAAATAAAAGAAAAATTAATCATTAAAGCAAAAGAGGCTTCAAAATCCGCGATTGAAAAAGTGGAAGCCAAAGGCGGAGAAATTCAGCTGAAAAAATAAAATGGCAGAACATGTCGCATTTAAGTATTTTGAAACAGAAGAAGAATTTATTAATCATTTGATTAAGTGCGGTTCAAAGTTAGAGGATATATTGGAAGGATTAGTTCATGAAAGAGCACACGCAAAAAGGGCGCATGAATTAGGATATACAGATATCAAATATGGGTTTAGAATTATTTCTGATACTGAAACAAAAAAAATTACTGATTTTAGATATTTAACTAAAGTTGAGGGGGTTACTCCTAAAGATGCAATAGAAATTGCAAAATCTTCTGAATATCCAAGTGAGATGGATGAAAGGGTTTCTGAATTAGCAAGAGTTGCCTCTGATTTAGATAATATAGGTTATCCAAAAGGTTACATACCTAAAGATTATATAGAAAAATAAAATGGATTTACGAAACATCTTCAGTTACGTTCCTGAAGTAAAAAAGCCCGAGGAGAAAAAGGTTGATTTCAAAATCAAGCTTAGATGGACGCTTACAATTCTTGTTTTGTTTTTCATTCTCGCGAACATTTCGCTTTTCGGTTTGACGAACAACGCGCTCGAGAGATTTGAATATCTTGCAATAGTTCTTGGAACTGATTTCGGAAGCATAATTTCTTTGGGAGTCGGCCCGATTGTAATGGCGTCGATTATTTTGCAATTGTTGAACGGTTCGGGAATTTTGAATATTGACATTACAACCGCCGAGGGGAAAAAATTCTTTCAGGGTTTGCAAAAACTTCTTGTGTTATTTTTCATAGTATTTACAGCGTTTGTTTATGTTCTGATGCAAGGACTTCAAGCGGAAGCTGGATTAGCGTGGCTCGTTATAACTCAGTTAATACTCGGGGGTTTGGCAATTTTCTATATGGCGGAAGTCACGGACAAATGGGGTTTTGGTTCAGGGGTTTCATTATTCATCGGCGCGGGAGTTTCGTGGAGATTAATCACAAGCGCATTTCAGTTTGTAAATCAGCAAGGAAGAAATTGTCTTCTTGATTTTAACAATACGCCGTGTTCTGGGAAAGTTCTAGTTTTAATTCAATCAATAATAAACAGATATCCTATAGAATTTATTTCAGCCCTCGCAGCGATAATATCCACTGTTCTTGTTTTCCTTCTCGTCGTCTGGGCGCAATCTTTGAAAGTTGAAATTCCATTGAGCTTCGGAAGAGTAAGAGGTTACGCAGTCAAATGGCCACTTTCATTTTTCTACGCGTCGGTAATTCCAGTTATTTTGACTGCTGCATTGATTGCAAATCTTCAACTGTTTGGAGGGCTGATGGAGAATTCTGCGGCTCCTTGTTACACTGGAGATGTTGAAAATTGCAACGGAGCTGCAAAAGTTGCATCTTATTTTGGATTCCTTGGAAGATTCGTTCAAGGGCAACCTGTTTCAGGATTTGCATTCTGGCTTGGAAGCACCAATCTTCTTGAACTGGCAATAAGAGGCGGATTCAGATATGTTTATTTGCTTCAGGGATTGACGCATACTTTATTCTTTATGATTTTCTCGACGGTGTTTGCAGTATTCTGGGTTAAGACATCAGGAATGGACGCAAAAGCACAGGCGCATAAAATCTCTTCATCTGGATTACAAGTTGCAGGTTTCAGACAAGATCAAAGAGTTTTGGAAAGCATTCTTGAAAGATATGTAATGCCTCTTACAATAATGGGCGGACTTGCAATAGGTTTCCTTGCATCAATATCCAATCTCGTCGGCGCGTTGGTTTCAGGAACAGCGCTTCTTCTTGTAATAATGATTATGTTCCAGTTCTACCAAAATATTGCGCAACAACACCAAACAGATATGAATCCAATGATGCGAAAATTCATTGGTGGATAATTTAAAAATAGATTTTGTTTTATTTAAATATGATAAACGATTTAATGATTTCTTATCCCAAGGAAAGTGTTGTCTTAGTTTCTATTCTTGTAACTTTAATAATGACTTTGATTGCAAAATATTTCACAAATCAGGACAGAATGAGAGAATTGAAAACCGTCCAGAAAACTTGCCAAATCAAGCTGAAAGAAAATAAAAACGACGCCAAGAAAATGGCGGAAATTCAGAAGCAAATGCTTGAATGCAATATGGAAATGATGAAACACTCAATGAAGCCTTTGCTTTTTGCATTTATTCCGCTTATACTTTTAATAGGCTGGCTTAAGGGAGTTTATGTTGAAACGGAAATTGCGAAATCATGGCTTTGGTGGTACATTGGTTCAGGAGTTTTGTCAAGCTTAATTTTCAGAAGACTTTTAAATGTTGTTTGACGCTCGCGCGTTGCGCTCGCGAAATATTAATGCCGTTTCACATCGGGCTTCGCCGTGATGTTCCACTCAATAATTTTATCGCCAATAATTTTTCCCATCAATTTATCAGTTAAACAAAGCTTGTCCTTATGTTAACACTCAGATTTCTCGGGGGGGTGGGCGGGATAAACTTTAAAACCTTGATTTGTTTGGGCAAAAAATGGAAAACGAACAACAAGAATTGCTTTTCAAACTCAGTGTTTTTGAGCAGCAGATAAGGCAATTGCAACAGCAAATAGGTTCAATCGACGAGGGAATGGTTGAATTGGAATCGCTTAATATTGGATTGGACGAGATGAAAAATTCACAAGGAAAAGAATCTTTTTCTCCGATAGGAAGAGGGATTTTTGTAAAATCAAAAATAATTTCCGAGGATTTGCTTGTTGATGTCGGCGGAAGAAATTTTGTAAAGAAATCCGTCGAAGAAACAAAGGGAATGATAAAAAAACAAATTGAAAAGCTCGAGGAAATAAGAAAGGATTTGAACAACAATTTGTTTGAGGTTGGAAAGGAAGCAGAGAAGTTGATTGGGAAAGCAGGGAATTAGTTTTTTATTTTCCTCACAAAATCCCCGTAATTCAAAATCCCAAGCTCGGAGATTATTTTCGAAATATATTTTTTAGGCACAAATTCAAAAGCGGGATTTTTTATTCTTATGTTTTTAGGGGCGCGGTTCCAAACTTCGTTTAATTTTCTTTGCTCAATTGGAACGCCTTTGTTTGTGAATTTCCACGAATCAGCAATGATATAAACGGGAACTTTTTCCATTTTTCCAATTTTTGCGATAAGATTGCTTCCTATTTTATTTATTATTCCATTTTTCAACAATGCATCAGCACCAAGGAAAATTTTATTTGAATAAATTTTGTCTTTTCTATTTTCTTTTTCTATCGCGACGCTCAAAGCGGAATCAATGAACATCGTGACTTTTATTCCCGCTTTTTTCAATTCTTTTGCAGTTCTTCTTCCCTGAAACAATGGACGGGTTTCAGTATTATAAACTTCGAATTTTTTTCCGTGTTTTTTAGAATAAATCAACGCATTGGAAACGTTTGTCGAATGGCAATGCGTAAAAATAACATCGCCGTTTTTTATTATATTGAAAACATTTTTGTTTATTTTTTCCTGCGCGTCGGAAAAATGTTCAAGGATTTTTTCGTAATGTTCTTTTTCGGCTTTTTTCAAAACATTTACAAGCATCGGCTCTGTTTCGCGCGCTTTCATTAATTTATTCTTCGCCGACGCAGTCGGCGTGAGAGAATAAGCATAAAGCGCAGCTTTCGCAATGTTTCTTGCTCCTTGAATTTTTACAGATTTAATATCGGAAAGAATTTTGTTGAATTTCTTTTCGTTGTCTCTTTTCATTTAATTTTTATGTTAAGAACATTTAAAAAATATCTTCTTCTTTTTACAGAATGCTTGAGTCAATGATTAATCCCGCAAGACTTGAAAAGGGGCCGTTTAAGATGTTTTTCATCGGATTGCTTTACGCGTCGCTTTCTATTTTGCTTGTCAAGTGGTTTTTCTCGGGGGACGCTGTTTTGTACAATTATTCTGGAATGATTATAGTGACTTTTTGTGTGATGTTTTCAATTCCATTTATGTATTATATAATAAAAATTGAAGAAGAAGAAGATGAGCAAGTCAGCGGTTTTTTCGGAGTTTGGAAAGCGCACAGCGACGCTATTTATGCATTTATGTGGCTCTTTTTCGGATTCCTAATCGCGTTTTCATTTTGGTATATAATTTTGCAGGACCAAAATCTCTTCAACGCGCAGATTGAAACATATTGCATGATAAATTCTCCCGGGGGAATAGAAGATTGTGTACAGAAATATAATTTTGGAACCGCGAGTCCGACTGGCGCAGCGACAAAAGAAGCGAGATTTTTGTCAATAATAAGCAATAACATTTATGTTATGATTTTTACATTGATATTTTCGCTGATTTTCGGCGCTGGCGCGATTTTTATTTTGGCGTGGAACGCCTCAGTGATTTCGACGGCAATAGGAGTTTTCACACAATATCAAATAAATGAAATTCCAATCGGACTTGCAAGATATATGCTTCACGGATTTCCAGAAATCGCGGCGTATTTTGTAACCGCTCTCGCAGGCGGAATTTTCGGAGTTGACATAATGAGGAATGGATTTGCAAATTTGAAATCGCTTAGAGTTGTTGAAAACGTATTTATTCTTCTCTCAATGGCTATATTGTTTCTTGTTGTCGCAGGAGTAATTGAAGTATATTTAACGCCTGTTTTGTTCAGATAGTTGAGAAATCTTTATATACAATTCTCTTTTCAGTTTTTTAATATGTCAGAAGTTTTCAACTCAGAAATTGAGGAAAGAAAGAAAAAATTTCTTGGTTTTCTAAAAGACAAGAGAGATTGGATAACTTATCTCATTCTTTCTGCAATTGTATTTGTGGGACTTTATGTCAGAACGAGGAACATTCCTCTTTTGAAAGATATAACGACAAACAACTGGACTCTCGCTCCAGATTTGGATCCCTACCTTTTTTTAAGATGGGCAAAAGAAATTGTCGAAAATGGTAGTCTCGCGGCAGTCGATACAATGAGGTATTCTCCTCTTGGATTTAATACCGCAGGGGAGGGAAAACTTCTCTCCTACATGATTGTATGGTTTTACCAAATTCTTCATTTTTTTAACAGTGGGACTACTGTAACTTACGCCGCAATATTGTTCCCCGTTTTCATGTTTGGACTCACGGGAATCGCTTTTTTCCTTTTCGCAAGGAAAGTTTTTTACAAAGAAAAAAAGGAAATTAGAAATGCGATAGCTTTGATTGCAACGGCATTTTTTGTTTTGGTTCCTTCATTGCTTCCAAGAACGATTGCGGGAATTCCAGAAAAAGAATCTGCCGCGTTTTTTTTCATGTTCTTGGTGTTTTATTTATTCCTTGAAGCAATGACTTCTGAGAAATTCAGAAATAAGATTATTTTCGTGGTTTTCTCGGGAATCGCGACAGCAATGATGGCTTTGGTTTGGGGGGGAGTAATTTACGTATTTTTCTCTGTAGGACTTTCAACATTGCTTGCATTCTTGCTTGGAAAAATAGGAAAGCAGGAGATAATTATTTACGGAACTTGGCTATTTTCATCTTTTGCATTGATGATTCCGTTTTCAACAAGATATGCGCCTTACAATTTAATAGTATCAGATTCAACTGGCTCGGCAATAGGCGTCTTCGCAATAATATTCTTGAGTTTGATTTTAATAAAAACGGGAAGATTTGAAGAATTGAGAAAGAAAACAAAAATGCCAAAAGAGTTGTTTTACTTCTTGATTTCAGGGTTGTTAATTTTAGTCATCATAATTATCTTTTTTGGTTTTGATTTTGTCATAGGACAAATAGTGAATGTGAAAAATTCACTTGTTAATCCACAAACGAGCAGATTTGGCTTGACTGTTGCAGAAAACAAGCAGCCTTTTTTTATAAACGACTGGAAAGAAAATTTTGGTCCAACATTCAAGGAGATTCCGCTTTACTTCTGGCTTTTCTTCGCGGGGGCGGTTGTACTTTTCAATAATATGATAGAAAAGACAAACAAAAAAGAAAAGATTTTTATGACGTTCAGCTATTTTGTTTTCCTCGTGTGTTTAATATTCAGCAAATATTCTTCAGGAACAAATCTCAATGGAACATCTGGATTAAGCGTCCTAGTTTATTTCTTCGGGTGGGTTTATTTTATCGGGACTTTTGGATATTTTTACTACAAGAGACACAAGGAAAACACAGATTCTGTTTTCAGAGAATTTAATTTTTCATACATGCTTTATTTTATGGTTTTGACTTTGGGAATAATAGGTTCTAGAGCAGGAATAAGGTTGTTGATGGTTTTGGGAGCAGTTAGTCCTATAGCGGTTGCATTTTTAATTGTTAAATCTTCCGAAAAATATCTAAATCAGAGGGAAGATTTCAATAGATTCTTCTTTGGCGCAATATTAATTTTAATTCTAGTTTCATCGATTTTCACTTTGTGGGTTTATTACAAATCAGATTTCGCAACAGGAAGTTCTTATGCTCCGGGAGCATATCAACAGCAATGGCAAAAAGCCATGGCATGGGTCAGAGAAAATACAAATGAAAATGCAGTTTTTGCACACTGGTGGGATTATGGTTATTGGATTCAGAGTATAGGGGAAAGGGCGACGATTCTTGATGGTGGAAATTCAATAGGTAATTGGAACCGTTTAATGGGAAGATTGGTTTTAACAGGGACGAACGAAAAAGATGCTCTAGAATTTTTGTACGCTCATAATGGAACCCACCTTCTTATTGATTCAACAGAAATTGGAAAGTACGCGGCGTTTTCCAGCATCGGTTCCGATGAAAATTATGATCGGATTTCGTATATTCCAAGCATGCTTATGGATAATTCACAAACAAAAACGCTCGAGAACATAACTGCTTATGTTTATCCTTCGGGCTTTGGTCTTGACGAAGACATCATAATAGTGAAAGACGGAAAAGACATTCTGCTTCCGAGAAAATCAGCAGGAATAGGCGCAATAATTGTTAGAATGAACAATTCTGGAGAAATCTTGCAGCCTCAGATTATCTTCATAAACGGAGCAAACCAATATACTGAAAATTTAAGATATGTCTTCTTCAGGGGAAAATTTTATGATTTTAGTTCTGGAATTGATGCAGGAATATTCACATATCCAAGAATAGATGTTGCATCAAACGGACAAAATTCATTGAACGATATCGGCGCGGGATTTTATCTTAGTCCGAGAACAGTTCATTCTAATCTCGCAAATCTTTATTTATTTGGGAAGGAATCTGAAAATTTTGATTTAGTTCATACTGAAAGCAATTTGTTTGTTGAAAATCTAAAACAGCAAGGATTGAATTTTGGGGAATTTGTATATTTCAACGGATTCCAGGGACCTATAAAAATATGGGAGATAAAATATCCTACAAACATAAAGTTCAATGAAGAATATTTAAGCATAGAATACCCTAGTGAAGAATTGGATGTAGCTAAACCTGGAGAATATTAAATGGAACCATTGATTATTTTACCATTAATTGTTGGATTTTTTCTTACCTTATTTTTTATCTCTGTCTGGATTAAGAGAGCAAAAAATGCGGGTTACGTTGGAAAGGATATCCATAAAAATGACAAAAGAGAAGTTGCAGAAATTGGAGGAATTTCAACGCTTGTAGGATTTATTCTTGGAACTTTAGTTTACATTGCAATAAAAACGTTTTATTTTAAAACGACAGAAAATCTCGTTGAAATCTTCGCTCTTCTTAATGTCGTGCTTATGGCCTCATTCGTCGGGCTTTTCGACGACATTCTTGGCTGGAAAATCGGGCTGAATAAAAAAGTTAGAATTTTCTTTTTAATTTTTGCTTCGATACCTCTGATTGTAATAAATGCCGGAGAATCAGAAATGCTAGGAATTGAATTTGGATTATTTTATCCCTTATTTTTCATTCCTCTTGGAATAGTCGGAGCAACAGCGACGTACAATTTTCTCGCGGGACAAAATGGTTTGGAGGCAACTCAAGGAATTTTAATTCTTTCCGCGCTTTCATTGGCGACGTGGTTTTCTGGAACAGCATGGCTGAGCCTTATTTTGATTATTATGGTTTTTTGTCTCGCTGCTTTTTATATTTACAACAAATATCCATCGGAAATCTTCCCAGGAGATACAATGACTTACTCAATTGGCGCAATGATAGGATGTGCCGCAATTCTTGGAAATATTGAGAAGATTACGATTTTCTTTTTCATTCCGTATATAATTGAGACGGTCCTCAAGGTCAGGGGTGGATTAAAGAAAGAAAGTTTCCTAAAACTTGAAAAAGACGGCAGTCTTGAAATGCCTTATGAAAAAATATACAGCCTCTCGCATCTTGCAGTCCTTATTCTAAAAAAAATAAAACCAAGCAAGAAAGTTTATGAAAAAGAAGTTGTTTATGTTATAAACATTTTCCAGATTGCAATTATCGTTTTGGGATTTGTTTTGTTTGGCGGCGAATTGAATTAATATAAAATGAAAATAAAAAAATATCTTCCTGTAATAGGAATTGCAATTTTTGTTTATCTTTTGTTCAAACTTGACGTGTCAAAAATATTCGGCGAGATATTGAATGCCGATTTATTTTTCTTGCTAATAGCATTGTCCCTTGTTTTCATTTCTTTTTTCACATCAACAATAAAATGGTTTATAATTGCAAGACAGCAAAAAATCGGTGTGCCTTTTTTTGAGGCATTCAAAATAAACATGATGTCAGGATTTTACGGATTTTTAACTCCGTCCAGATTGGGAAGCATAATACGAATAGAGTATTTAAAAAAATTCAACGGAGATAAGTTTGGAAAAGGGGTAAGCAATTATGTGCTTGAAAAAATTCTAGACTTGGGTTCCCTTTTTCTTTTAGTTTTAATCTCTTCTTTTGCGCTTAAGGACATCCTCTCAATAACATATTTCCATTATGCTCTTTCCGGAATCGGGGTGCTGCTTTTAACCATCCTTATTTTCATGGATGAAAACAGAAGCAGGGAAATCCTAAGATTCTTTTATTTCAAATTTCTCCCGAAAAAAATAAAGGAAACGGCAAAAGATGGATTTTATTCTTTCTATGAGGACATGCCAAAGAAAAGATATTTTATAATATTTTTCTTCTTCAATATCATAAATTGGATTATCCTATATTCAATCTTCTTTTTCATAGCACTTTCCGTTGGAATAAATATTTCTTTTATTTATTTTCTTCTTTTCATGCCAATTGCAACCTTTGTAGGACAGATTCCCATAACTATAAACGGGCTTGGAACACGTGAGGCGGTAATGATAAGCCTCTTTGGAATTATTGGAATAGAGGGTGCGAAGATTTTCTCCATGTCTTTAATAAATCTTATGATAAACGGAATCTTTCCTGCCAGTATCGGAATGCTTTTAATGCTCCGTGATAAGAAGAATAATGGAAAGGGTCAGCGTGGTGATTCCCGCCCATAATGAAGAGAAAAGAATTGGCGCGACTTTGGATTCTTATCTGAAATATTTTCTTGATTTGAAAAATAAAAATATAATTGATTTTGAAATAATTATCGTCTTGAACAATTGTTCAGATAATACATTGGGTGTTGTTGAAAAATATAAATGCGACGAACTTAGAATTTTAAATTTCAAGGGGGGCGGAAAAGGCTTTGCAATAACTGAGGGGTTTAAGGAGGCTTTGAAAAGAGATTCAAGATTTATAGGATTTGTTGATGCAGATGCGGCAACGCCGCCAAACGCTTTTTACGGGCTTATAAGAAATATTGGAAACGCCGACGGGATAATAGCAAACCGCTGGGATTCAAGAAGCAAAATACAACCTAAGCAGACACTTACAAGAAAAATAACAAGTGCTGGATATAATACGATAATAAGAAGTCTTTTTCTATTTCCATTTCAGGACACGCAATGTGGGGCAAAATTGTTCAAAAGAGAAATTCTTGAAAATAACATACACAAAGTTGCTTCAAGCCAGTGGAATTTTGACGTCGCCATCTTATTTTGTTTGAGAAGTGAAAGCAATGCAAAGATAAAATCAATTCCTACAATGT
>CAYINP010000016.1:0-9768 GCA_964364785.1 Candidatus Woesearchaeota archaeon
AAAGAAATGGGAAAATTCAAAATCATAAAAGAAGAATCCGTCGCGCAAGGGATTAGAAGAATAAAAGCGGTTTTGGGGTAAAATTTTAATGAATTACATTTTTGAAATAACTGACAAGAATGGAAAGAAAATTCATCTTACAAAAGAGAGATTAAAACACATTCAAAAACACCCGCATATGCAAGAGCCTGTTGAAAACATCAAAGACGTTTTAAAGAATCCTGCAGCAATAAGACATGAAGATGATGAAAATATCCTATATTTTTATAAGGAATTTAAACAAATGTCCAAACAAGAAAGATATCTTTTGGTTTCAGTTAAATATTTAAACGGAACAGGTTTTGTTATCACATCATTCTTTACAAATAGGATGACAGGAGAAAAATGGACGGCGAAATGACTTTGTATTATGACGAAGAAGGAGATTTTCTTGAAATAACATTCGGAGACATTTCAAATTGTTTTTTTGAAAATGGCGGAAATGGGATTTTTAAGATAACGGATAAGACGACGGGAGAAATAAAGGGCATAGCAATCCATAACTTCAAGGCGCGTTCCAAAAACCTTGATGAAATAAAGTTTCAACTGCCTTTCAAGTTCAAAATTTCTTCTTAAGGGAATTTTTAAAGAATCTGTCGCGCAGGGAGTCAGAAGAATAAAAGCGGTGTTGGAGTGAATAAAATTTATCTCTTAGTTAATCTTCTAAATGGACAAGTATAAAAACCGTGACTTTTTGCATAAATAAGGTAAAAACTTACAGATATGGAAAATAAAGTCACACTTGATAAGAAAAACGCAGAAGTTTGTATTGAAAATCTAACAGTATCAAATCCAGACACATATAATTTTCTAAAGGACAAGGAGAATTTAGTTGACTGGACAACAAAGGCATTAATTATTGGGTGTGTGGGCTTGAGACAGATGATATTAACTGAAAATGTAGACTTTGTTGAAAAGGAATTCAACAAATTTATAGCTAAAGCAAAAGAAACTTTCGAAAAGCAGTCAAGCAACATTAATGAAAAAATTGAGACTACTTTTAGTTTGAATAACACTCAAAGTCCTTTATTTCAGATGAAAGAATTAATTGATAGCTATTTTAATAAAGATAAAGGTCAAATTAAAAAAATAATTGATGAAACATTTAACATAAATAATAAGAAAAGTGCGTTGTCCATCTTCATCGAAGAACTAAAGTCAAATTCAGAAATGGACGAAAAGAAATTACAAGAACTGCTTGACCCAAATAAAACAGATTCACCAGCCAGACAACTCAAGGAGCAAATATTAAACAAGTTAAACGAAATTAGAGATAAGGAAATAAAAGATATAAGAGACCAAGTATTGAAAGAAAGTGCAGTAAATCTTGAAAAACAAAAAGGAACTTCCAAAGGATTTGTATTTGAAGAGGAAGTTCACAAAACATTGCAAACTTTAGCAAGTTTCTATGAAAATAATATTATTCTTGTCGGCGGTAAATCTGGCACCGAAAGCAAAAAAGGAGATATAATGATAGAATTAGAAAATAAAAAGAATATTATCGTCGAATGTAAAGATAGTTCCAGCTATTCCTCAAAAAAAACAATAGATGAAATTAACGATTCAATAGAGAATAGGAAATCATCTTTCGGGATATTCCTATTTGCAAAAAGAGACGAAATGCCAAGAGAACTTTGCCCTATTAAAATAACTGACAAATATATTATAACTTATTATGATGAAGATAATTTATATTTTGCCTATCGTATTGCTAGACTTTTTGTTCTCAGAAAGAGAGAAGACTCAGAAGATAAAGTAAATTTTGAGAAGATATCCTCAGAATTAAACACGATAGAAGACAATTTCAAAAATATTGATGCAATTCAAACAAAAGTTACCACAATTATTAATTCTGGAGAATATGTTAAGGAGAATTTGAAGTTGGTGAGAGATAGAATAGACGGAAGTGTTATAAAAATAAAAAATGCTTTGGGAGAAAAGTTTGAGGAAGAAGTATCAAGTAGTATAAAGAAATAAAAATATCTGAAAAATATTTTACACTTTCACCCAGCCTCGTAACTTTTCGCCAATCCGTATTTCTTTTCAAGCTTCTTGAAATCTACAAGTTTTTTTGGATTGAAGAAAAAACTGTCCCCGTTCACGCTTTTTCTTATGTCAATCAATTTCTCGGCATCTCCGTATTCATATAAATCACTTGACAAAGATTCTCCGTCCGAAATAAACAAAACTTGCGGCTCCGATTCCAATTTCAAGCCGCCGACGTAATTTATTTCTGTGTCTGTTATTATTGAAGGTCCCGTTGTCTCGACAAAGCAATATCCGGAATTTTTCCAGCTTTCCTCTATCGGACATTTTACTCCGATGGCCTCGTGATTTTCTTCTAGATTGTAAAAAAATGCAACGCCGTATCCCAACTCTCGGAGCAAAAATGCAAGCAACTCAGATTTCTCCCCGCAAACTCCTTCGGAATCATAAAGAACTTCATAAGGATATCTTGAATATTGAATTTGAGTGTCTCTGAAAAATTCCGTTTTATTGCTTTTCCCCCATTCAATATTTTGCACAAGACTTATTGCAATTCTCGCTTGATCTTCTTTGTCTCTTGCTTGATTTTGAATTCCAACGACAAGAGGCATAAGTAAAAATCTCTGGTCTTCCTGATTTATATTTTTCAATTTAAAATCCGCGCGCGAAGTGTGTCCGTTTCCGTTCGTAGTTATGTAAATCGGCAATTCAGACAAGTAGTCAACCATTCCGTCATAAACTGTATAATTAAAATTATATTCTTCCCCTCTAAGAATGTATTTCAATGAAATTATTCTCGGGTTCGTTTGAAATTTTGAAATGCACGAATCTTTATTCTGCGTCAATCCCGAAAGGCATCCGCAAACAGAAGCTCTCTCAACTAAAATGCCGTCAGAACAATAATATGGTTTGCTCGCAGAACACGTGCCTTCAAGGCTTCCGTCGCCGCACATTGAATTGTCAAAAGGAATATTTTTTGTTTCATCTGTTAAATCAGAAAAAAGCCATACAAATCCTATGAAAAAGAACGCGAAGAACAGCGATAAAATAACCATCACCTTTGACATTTTTCAATAAAGGAAAACAGTTATAAAAATTTAACTGATGAATAAAAATTTAATAGAGGTTAATATGAAAACAATTTATCTGACATCAATAGTTGATAAAAGTTGGATTTATGATTAACATTGGATTGTAAGGGTGGGCGAGCGTTTTGATTTTGACTAACTATTATTTATATCAATATAAAATCGGGGCGCGAGTTGGGTGGGAAAGCAAAAATTAGTTAAATTTTCACTCCAAATAAATCGCAGGCTTTCCCAATTTCGCTTTTCCTGATTTATTTTGCGGATCGTGTTTAACTTTATCGTTAACTGCAAAAACCTTGGTTTTCAAATTAATTCTTCTTTCAATTTCTTCTGAATTGTTTGCAAAAGTTTCCTTTTCTTTAGGAATTGCATAAACAAATAATTTTCCAGGATTTCCGCCTTTCTCCTTTACAATTCTAAGAACATTCAAAACATCACTAATCAAACCATCAACAATCTTTTCCTCTTCCTCAAACTGCTTGTTTATTTTCTTCTCATCGTATTTTGGCCATTCAGCGAAAGAAATAAAGTTTTTATTTGCAAATTTCTCCCAAAATTCTTCAGCAATATGCGGAGCAAATGGTGCAATTATTCTTATGCAAATTTCCAAATCTTTTTTGCTTATTTCTTTTCCTTGGAGATATTCAAACAACGCGCGGATTTTTATTACCGCAAGATTGTATCTCAAATTTTCAATCTCATCAGTAACTGATTTCAAAACAGAATGGATTTTGCTTTCAACTCTTGCGTCGGATTTTCCAATTTTCGCATTCGATAAATAATCATAAATTTTATTTGCAAATTTGTGTGTTCCCTCGATTCCTTCCTGGCTCCACGCAAAATCGCTTTCTGGAGAAGCGATGGAAATCAAAAACAATCTCAGTGTGTCTGCCCCATATTTCACAGTCATTGTCAACGGATCTATTACATTTCCCCTGGATTTTGACATTACAAATCCGTCTTCGCCGTGCACCATCCCTTGATTGAATAATCTCTTGAACGGTTCATTTATTTCTTTTCCAACAAAACCAAAATCTCTCAAAACTTTTGTGAAAAATCTCGCGTAAATCAAATGCATGCAAGCATGTTCCGCTCCTCCCGTATAAAAATCAACAGGCATCCAATAATTTGCTTTCTTTGAATCAAATAATTTCTTTTGATTTTTTGCGTCAGTAAACCTCATAAAATACCAAGACGAATCAAAAAAAGTATCCATTGTATCAGTTTCTCTTCTGTAATTCTTCCCGTTTTTCTTTACGTTCAAAAAACTCTTTGAAGTCTCCAAAGGATTTCCCTTTCCAAATTTAATATCATTTGGAAGTTTAATCGGCAAATCTTTTTCATCGACGGGAATTATATTTCCTTTCTCATCATAAAGCATTGGAATCGGTGTTCCCCAATATCTCTGTCTAGAAACAAGCCAATCCCTTAACTTGTAATGAATTTTCTTTCCGCCAAGTTTTTTGGATTTCAAATTCTTAACAATGTGTTCCTTGGCTTCATCGGAAAAAAGTCCATTGAACTCTTTTGAATTAACCAATTTTCCATTTCCAGTGTACGCTTCGTCCATTACAACACCTTGAATTTTTTCATTATCAGGACGAATTACAACTTTCACAGGCAGTTTGTATTTTTGCGCAAAATAAAAATCTCTCTCGTCGTGAGCAGGAACTCCCATCACAATTCCGCTTCCATATTCTGCAAGAACAAAATTTCCAATCCAAACAGGAATTTTTTCTTTAGTCAAAGGATGGATTGCATAGCTCCCTGTAAAAACTCCTTCCTTTTCCATTTTATCAATATCTTCCTGTTTCGTCGATTTTATTTTCTTCAAAAATTTCTCAACTTCAGTTTTTCTCTCCTTAGTTATAAGATGCTCCAAGTCAATATACTGCGGCGAAACCGCAAGGAAAGTAACTCCAAACAAAGTATCTGCACGCGTCGTGAAAACGGAAAATTTCTTTTTGTTTATTTCAAAAACAACCTCGGAACCTTCAGATTTCCCAATCCAATTTCTCTGCATTGATTTTATCCTTTCAGGCCAATCCAATTTGTCAATTTCTTTCAAAAGCTCCTCGGCATAATCTGTGATTTTTATGAACCATTGTTCCAAATTTTTTATTTCAACATCAACATCCGAATGTCTCCAGCATTTCCCATTATGAACCTGCTCGTTCGCAAGAACCGTATCGCATTTCCTGCAATAATTAACGGGCGCTTTTTTCTTATAAGCCAAACCGCGTTTGTGCATCTGAATAAAAATCCATTGATTCCACTTGTAATAATTATCATCGTGGCTCTGCAAAATCCTGTTCCAATCATAGCTCAATCCAAGAGCCTTCTGCTGTTTTATAAAATTCTTTATAGAATCGTCAGTATATTTTCTAGGATGAGAATTTGCTTTTATCGCCGCATTTTCTGCAGGCAATCCAAAAGAATCATATCCCATTGGATGAAGAACATTGAATCCCTGCATTCTCTTGAATCTCGCGAGAATGTCTCCGATTGTGTAATTAAACGCGTGTCCCATATGCAACCCCGAAGCAGAAGGATAAGGATACATTTCAAGAACGTAATATTTCTTCTTCCCTTTTTCATCAACGGTAAAAACTTTTTTATCTTCCCATTTTTTCTGCCACTTTGATTCTATCTTCTTGAAATCATAAACCATTCTATGGAAACCACTCAGCAACTTTTAAATATTATCTTTGTTTGTTTTAAAAATGGAACAAATTCAAGCCTATTTTCTCGGACAAAACATTCAAAGCAATTCTTCTGAAGCATTCTCGCTTTATGAAAAAAGTCATTTCGGTGAGAAATCTGAGGGAAAAATAAGATATTCTTTTCCCGAAGTTTTATATTTGGTTCAAAAAGGAAAAATGGAAATTCTTTCAAAAAATAGAAAGGTTCTGCACAAAGATTTGATGAAGAAAATTCAGAAATTTGACAAGAGAATCCAAATAAAATATCCTGTATTCAAAGATTTGAGAGAAAAAGGTTACATAGTAAAAACCGCATTGAAATTCGGCGCGGATTTTCGCGTTTATGAAAAAGGCAAAAAAATTTCAGAAGTTCACGCAAAGTGGATTGTTTTCTGCGACAGCGAAACCCAAAAATTAACTTGGCACGAATTTTCAGCGAAAAACCGTGTTGCCCATAGCACAAAGAAAAACCTCCTTCTAGCAATCGTCGACGAGGAATCTGGGATAACTTATTACGAAGTAAAATGGGTGAAGCCTTAATTAAATTGTTTTCGTATTAAGATTAGATTGCTGGGGTGGGCGAGTGCTTTGATTTTGGCTATTATTTATATTAATATAAAATCGGGGCGCGAGTTGGTCGGGGGTTGGATTGGCGGGACAATTTAATCACGAGAAAATTTATAATCCTCATCTCTTTCTTAGATTTATGTCGGCTCGAAACGCCCTCGAAATAAAAGAGAAGATAATTACAATTTTCAAATCCAGAGGTCCCAGTCTTCCAGTTCACATCGCAAAAGGAACTGATTTGAGCATTCTCTTCGCTTCCGCATTTCTCTCTGAATTAATTGGGGAAAAGAAATTAAAAATAAGTTCAATGAAAGTCGGAGCTTCCCCATTATATTTTCTTTCAGGACAAGAATCAATGCTTGAAAATTTCTCTGAATATCTGAAGGGAAAAGAAAAAGAGGCATTCAATATATTAAGAGAAAGGAAATTTATGAAAGATTCTGAAACCGAGCCTCCAATCCGCGTTGCTCTGAGAGAAATAAAGGATTTCGCGATTCCGTTCAAAGTGGAAGGAGAAATTTATTGGAAATATTTTACCGCAGACGAATCTGAATTCATATCTTCAAAGTTCATTGAAGACAAGCCAAAGTTTTTCCACAAGATACAATTTGTTGAAAAAAAGCCCGAAGTCTTTGAAGAGACTGTGGAAGAAAACATTCCAAAGATGATTGTTAAAATTGAAAAAGAGTTTCCCGAAGAAATCATCGAGCAAAAACCTCAAAGAATTAGGACAAAGAAAGTCTCGCCAAAGAAAAAGAAAACGAAAGAAAACGAAAAATTCTTGGATTTAGTAAGGGAATTTCTCTCAAAATCATCAACAGAGATAATTAGCATTGAGGGGTTGAAAAAAGACGAACTTATTTTGAAAGTCAAAGTTCACGGAGAAGAGCAAATTCTCGCCGCTTATAATAAAAGAAAAATTTCCGAGAAAGACATAATAAAGGCGGCAAAAAAAGCGTCAGAATTCAATCTTAGATATTCCGTTCTCTCGATGGGAGAGTTGCCGAGAAAAATCTCAGAACTGATTGAAGCGTTGAAAGGCATAAAAGACATAGAAAAAATTGAATGAAAACTTTTAAATACCAAGTTTTCAAATTAAAGGGAAAGTTAGTGTAAGAAAACCGTAGGTTGTCGTACAATGGGAAAAATAAAATCAAAATTAATGAGAAGAACCGCGACGGAATTAAAGGGCAAGGGAATTGCGTTCACGGAAGTCTTCGCAGAAAACAAAAGAATTCTTGGAAATTTGCTTCCAGGCAAGAAAATAAGAAATCAGATTGCGGGCTTGCTCGCGCAAACTGTGAAAGCAGGCAAAATTCGCGAAGCGAAACTTCAGAAATCAATGAAGTAATTTAAGGGAAAGTTAGTGTAAGACTAAATAATAGGAAGGTTATGCGAAGGAAACCTTAGGTGTCCTCGCATTGTCTACAAAATGGATGAAAAAGAGGAAAGAGATAGCATTGTATTTATTGGTAGCAAACCTTTTATGAATTATGTCACAAGTTTAATAGTGCAATTCACAAATAAAAAGCGCAACGAAGTCGTTGTCAAAGCAAGGGGGAGATGGATTGTTCGTGCTGTGGATGTCGTTGAAACGGTTAGAAAAAGATTTCTCAGAGATGAAAATCTCAAAATAAAAAACGTGGGAATTGACAGCGAAGAAGTTGAAAATAAGGAAGGAAAAAAGATGAACGTTTCCTCGATTGAAATTACATTGGGAAAATAATCACTTAACCAAAACCCCGTTCAAAGTTCCTTCTTGTGTGGGTCTGTTTGTAATTTTAACTTTTCCAATTTCTGTTTCAACAATAGTTCCTTTGGTAATTATATTCTGTCTCGCTAAGAATCTGTTGCTTGGAGTCTCGAGAACGTTTTTTATTTCAGCTCTCTTGCTTTTTCCGTTTGTTTGAACATTAACCATCTTTGCTCTTAAAAGCAAAGTCTTCAATTTTCCTCCGCGAACTCTCAATTTCTTTCTTTTATCGTCGCCGAGCTTTACATTCTTTTTCTGTCCAGGAATTTCGTAAAGCTTTTTCTTTCTGCTTTTTATGTATTTCCCGCCAGAAATTTTTCTTCCCGTATTCATTTTAATAGAGAAAATTTTTCGTTTAAATAACTTTCTAATTAATGTATCCTGCATCACGAAAAGATTTATAAACAATTTCTCCGATAATGAATTAATAAATATTCCACAATTTTGGATTTAATATGGCTACAGGAATCGAACGACCGTTGGACTTGCTTAACAATTCTAAGAACAAAGAAGTTCTAGTGCAGTTAAAAGGGGACAAACAGTACGTGGGCACGCTTTTGGCTTTTGACATTCACATAAACTTGGTTCTCGATAACACAAAGGAAATGCAAAACGGTGAAATCAAGAAAAGCATCGGCTTGACTTTTTTACGCGGAGACACAATAATTTTCATTTCTCCAGCTTCAACTAATTTAAGGAAATAATTAAGTCAGGATATAAATTCTTATAAAATAACTTTGCCAGATTTATTTATGGTTTTGGGATATGACGAGCCGCGTCCAAAAAAAGAGAATTATGAATCTTTTATAGATAGATTTACTTCTGGCTTAAAGATTTTTGGGCAAAAAGAAATAAGTTTCATGATTTATGGCTCTTATGTCCGCGGAGAAGCAGATTTCGGAAGAAGCGATATCGATGGTGTTTTAGTTTTCCCAGACAATGTTGTAACAAATAAAAAAATTATGGCGGAAATTTCAAGAATTGTCGCCGTTGCGCAAGAAAACAATAATATCCCTTTTCAAACAAGCCCTGTAGATTTAAGAACGATGTCAGATGGAAGATTTAATTCATACGATCCAAATTTTGAATCCTATTTTGAAGAAGAAAGTAAGATTTTATTCGGACTGGATTACAGAAGAAACTTTAAGTTTGAGTTAGCAGAACATTCCGATCAAACAGCTATAAGATTCAATCTCAGAAGAGCAAGGATAGGTCTTCTCACATCAGAACAAACTATAAAGGAAAACTATCCCAAATTCTTAGAGGGATTTAACCAGACATTAAATTCGGTTAGCAGGGGCTCAAAACAAATACTTGGATTGATTGATGGAAGATTAAGAATAAATCGGTTTTCCGCATTGGAAGAAATATCAAAAATCTTTCCGCAAGTTGACGCGGCTCCTTTAAAAAAAATAAAATATCTTTTCAAAAATCTTAGAGAATTGGATGAAATCTACAAGCATTCTGGAGAAGTGATTAATATTTGGAATTCGTCACTGACATTTTTTGAACAAATAATAAAGGCATATCTTGACGCAAATCCAAGAATTCAATAATTATATAAAATCCGTTTTCTTTTTTCATAAATGATTAAACTCACATTCTTAGGAACTTCCGACGCTGTTCCAAGCGC
>CAYINP010000017.1:0-9733 GCA_964364785.1 Candidatus Woesearchaeota archaeon
ATTACAACAACAGCCAAAAGCAAAAACGTCGAATACTTCCACAAATCGCTCTTCTTGATTGTTACAGTTCCCGCCTCTTTATGTTCATGATTTTCTTCCATCTTAATCTTTGTTTTAAATCCTTTTTAAATATTTCCGCAGGAAATTTCAATTGAGGAAGTTTCCTTTTCCGATTTTAAATATTTCCGCAGGAAATTTCAATTGAGGAACTTCTTGTGACGATTTTATATTTTGTGATAACTTCAATTCTTATTGAGAAGATTATCTAATCCCCATTTTCTTGTTCCAAATGCAAGCAGTACAAGGAACGCCGCGAAAAACAATGCCGCAGCTTCTCCGCCGTTTGCAAGGGGAATCAACCCTTTTGGAATGTGAACTTTAATCCAAGCCCCAATCATAACGCATGCCCCAAAGAATGCCGCTAGTCTTGTGAATAATCCAAATGCAATCATCAAACCACCAAAGAATTCAATGAATCCTGCAAGTCCGAATAATGAAAAATATGTTTCAACTGCAGTTCCTCCGAAAGCGCCGAAAAGCTTTTGCGCTCCGTACATCGCGAATATCGAACCGATTATTACTCTGAACGCGAAATAGAACTTATCATCGTTTCTCTTCAAGAAATTCACAACCCTTTGCATTTTGGTTAAACGAAAAATCGCTTTTTAAATATTTCCGTGGAAATTTAAATGAATCCTTTGTCTCCGAATTTTCTTAAAATTCCTTTTATTTCATCTATTGTTTTTTGCTGTGTTTTTTTGTCAGACATTCTTACAAATTTGATAAGCAAATCATTGAGCTCGGAAATTTGCAAAAATTTTATTTTAAAACCATCTGTGATAAAGTAAAAACGAAAATTATTGTATTTTAGTTCCTTGATAACAATGCCGCTGACTTGTCCAACTGGTTTGCCCTTTTTCGGATTTTCTTTTAAAGAATGCATTAATTTGAATATTTCAACAGACTCGCCTTTGAATTTCTTGAATACTTCTTCCTTCAATTCTTGAGTTATTTTGACTTTGGCCATTTTTTCTTTGCTTCCGCCAAAGCCTCTTCAATAGTTATAGTGTTTTCACTGCTCATCAACAAGTCATGGAGTTGTCTATTCACGGCGCTTTTATACAATCTTAGAAGAATATCCTCAAACGTTTCTCCTTTGCTGCCGAATTCTTTTATTTTTTCTTTCAACTCTTTCGTTATCGCGATTGTTGTATGTTCCATTTATAAAACTTATAATGATTATAACCATTATAGAAATTATAGTTTAAATAAGTTTGGAAGATTATTTAGGAAAAGTGGGGAATTTTTAAGGTGTTTGGGAAAAGAAAAAATTATCTATTTTTCCCAAGCGTTTTTCTAATAAAATGATTTTTGTAATGTTCATCCATAAAACCATCTGCTGTTTCAGCGGTTTCATGCAATCTTTTGTATTCCCATAATTCATTGTTGGTTCCTTTTGGAGCGGGAGGATTTCGGAAACCTTTGTTTGCCATATAAAACCCTCCGATCAAAGTGCCTAACGCTGTGGCTCCGGCGACCCAAGGATTTTCAATTAAAAATTTTGCATGAACTGCTTCTATATTGGCAAACAAAGATCCAATGCCATAAATCAGTCCAATCGCAGCTGTTGCCTCACCCCCAAGAAACATAGCCATTCTCCTCCCAGCTTTTCTTCTTGATGGATCCTGCCATCTTCCATAATCTTCTCTAACTGCTTCATATCTTAATTTACTTGAATCAAATGGCTTTTCATCAAAGCCTTGTAAAATCTCAACTAAATCTTCAGGATATTGTCCGGTTTTCTGCGGATTTCTTTCTCCAGCCTCAAAATAGGTACGCGATCCTAAAACAATTCCAGGTGCTTCAATGCATCTTTCTTCTGCAGAGAGGTCATAAAAATTCTCAACTTCCCCAACAAAATTAGTGTCTTCGGATAACACGCTTCTAACTAATGAATTTTCTATATTTCCATCTAAATGTGCTTTGTATCTTTCTGTTTTTTGTTCTTCAGTTTCTTGGTTCATTTTTTATTTAATCCTTCCACCAATTAGGATTTTCTTTTACATAACTTTCTATATGTTTTCCATATTTGTTTTTGTCTCTGTTATTAATCCATTTTCCTAGAAAGTATGCTCCTGTTGCAATACTTGCACTAATGGCAGCAGTTTTAAATTCTTCATTATACGAAAACCAAACAGTGCCGACTACCCCTCCAATTTTTGCAAACCATGATGCGGATCCGCCCCAACCATAAATTGCTTCGTCTGGAAAATTTCTTTCTATTTTCAAATAGGAAAGCCCCGCATAAGAGGCTCTCCAAATGTCGGGTCTCTTTACCTTAGACGTTCTCTGTTCTTCAGTTTCCGCTTCAATATTGTTTCATTTTATTTTCTCTCTCTCCTTTTCTCTATCATATATCTCTTCCGCGCGTTCCAATGCTCCAATATATGATCGTTCTCCTTCCAAATCATACATGCAGACTATTTCTATGTCGCTAGGATTGTAGGGTCCATCAATGTCACTTGGTTTCGGGTTAAACCTGCTATCGCAATCTCTTAAAACATATTCAATTCCTTTTGGTGTTTTGACAATTCTTTCCACTCTTCCGTCTGCTTTCTGAACATCTTCAAGATTTCTTTCTATGCTTAGTTGTGGAAAGTTTGGGTCTGCACGTTTTGCATTGCGTTCATCAGCTCGCTTGTTCGCATGATAAAAGGTACTTGCAAGAATTCCTCCCGAAATTGCTAATACCACTCCTAACATAGCAAACGCTTTTTTATCTCCTTTTCTCTCCTCTTCTGGAGTTAAAAGAGTTCTACTACTCCCGTTAACAAACGCCATTATTCGTACCTCCCCGTTTCCAAATCAAAAACTTTCGGCAAATTCGTAAGGGGTTTTGAATACTTGTCGACTTCTTTCCAAGATTCTGCCGCTAATATCGGAATGTCTATATAGCGTCCGTCTATTAAAATTCTCATGGAATTTCTTGGGGTAGTTGGTTCCATGTCCACATAAAATCCGTGTTCCTTTGATTTTCTCCAGCCATTAGAATCAAGAGGAGTTAATTTCCCATCAACTTCCTCAAATAATTCTTTATTATCTTCTTTCACAGGAGGGGGCAATTCCGTATAAATTGCGATTTTTCCTTTTGCCATTTCCTGATATGCGACAACTGTTTCACTTAGGCGTTCCCAGGAATTTACAATTTTTCTTTCCACAAGCAAAGGAGAAACAAGTATCCTGTTAAGTTTTGGAAAACCTTCTGGCAAGGTATATTTATTTTCTTCATCAGTGACTATTGTTGATATGCTTTCAACATATTCTCTTTGGATTCTGAGATTTTTTTGTCCTCCGACAAAATGTTGCTGGTCTAAAGACAATCCTATCTCTAATCTTTCATTTTCAATTAATTTTATAGTTTCTTCTGTTAAAGGATAAGTCCCGTTGGTTTGAATAAATCCCTTTACATCTTGTCTTTCATGCAGAATTTTTTTGATTCTCTCTTGGCTGTATGGAATTGTCGGCTCCCCAAGTCCAACGAAAAGAAGTGTTGAATTCAATGGAGCATATTCTATTATTTTTTCAGCTAACTCCGGGTCATTTCTCCTTTCTTTTTGATTTACATGCAATCTTTTTCCAACATTGCATTCAGGACATTTTAAATTGCATGTCGGACTGATTTCCGTAGAAATAACTCTTTTTTCCAAATCAGTGCCGCATTCAGAATTCTCAGAGAGAGCCATTTTAACCCTCCGCGACTCTTTTTCCTAATCCTTTCTCGGGTTCTGATTCACTTATTTCTCGCTCGTATTGAGAATTATAGTTTCCAATCGGCGGTTTTTTCGCACTGCCTTTCCAAGTAGTATTATATTCTCCTTTCGGATTTCTTGAACTGCCTTTTATATAAGCCATTTTATTTTTTCCTTAAATTTATTATAATCTGCTCGCTAATCCTGTTTCAGATTCCGCAGAGATAATGTAGGGTTCAGTCTGTTCATATGAAAGCGTATTTACAGGAGGTTTTCTTATACTGCCCTTTGTAACCCCTGCTTCTATTTCATATTCTGGTTTCTCTACAGGAGGAACTCTTACACTTCCTTTTACGACTGTTGCTTCATAGCCCCCATTCGGATTTCTGTAGCTTCCTTTTATGACTATCATTTTTTGTTTTGTTTTAAGTTTAGTTAATAATCTATATAATTAATTATATTTAATCCTTCCCTTAATTTTGCTTAACAAAACACAATATTTATATACTAATTATCTTATTTGTTAAGATATGAGATTTTTAATTAAAGAAACGGAATCGGGGAGGGAAAAAGTAAAGTTGTCTGTTAAAGATAAAAAACTGTTGCAATTGCTTATCCAAGACAGCAGAATGTCCGTAACACAACTCGCGAAAAAAGTCGGAATTTCAAAACCCGCGATTACACAGAAAATAGATTCATTAAAAAAAAGAGGAATCTGGCTGGACTATCATCTTCAAACTCGTCCCGCTTTGTTTGATGCGAGCATGTATATCTTTGATATTTCAACGCAGTTGGGAATGACTACAAGAGAAGTAAATATTGAATTGTTAAAACTAAAAGAAACTATCGGTGTTTTGTGGTATAACAGCCCGTATAATTTAGTAATGGCGATTAAAACAAACGATCCCGGAGAAACGCTGGACAAGATAGAAGAAATAATTGAAATAAAAAAATTCAGAACAAAAAGAATAAGGGATAATTGGTTTCATCCTCCCCATTTGTTTAAAGAAGTGTCTGACAAACATATTGCTTTTACAAAAACAGAAGCAAGCTTGGATTCCATAGACAAAAAACTTTTAACATATCTTTATGGAAATCCTGTTGCGACATTTGCAGAAATTTCAGAGAACACAAAACTGTCTCCAGTAACGATTAAAAAAAGACTTTTAGAACTGGAGAAAAATAAAATAATTTTGGCTTTTAGCGGCTTTGTTGACCCTTGGCTTTGCGGAAAAGAAGTTGTGGGGATTTCTTTTATTGTTAATGGAAAAAAAGAATCAGACAAATTAGTCAAACATCTCTTGGAAGTTCCTCAAACAGCAAATGTATGGGAATGCGATGATGAATGGAACATCAACGTTGTTTTTTGGGTTGATAATCAATTAGAAATCAATAAAATCCTTCATAATATTCACAACAACTTTAAAATTCTTGATACGGAAATATCTGTTTTGACAACGATGGTTGGGAAATAATTATTTTCTTTTTCCTTTTTTCTGGAAAAACAAAATGTAAACAATCGGCAAAATACCGATGCTGTTTACCAGAAGAATAAAAACAAACCAAATCATTTGACTGTTTCTCGCGGATTTCCACATCCCGATTCCTTTCCAAATCAAATCCCAAATTACAAGAGGAATTAAAAGAAGCATAAACGCCAAAGGAATTGTGTTTGCGTTCCAAAATAAAGTTTCATAGATCATTTTTAACCGTATCAACATACTCGACCAATACATCTTTCAATTTGACATGTTTCATTCGTTCTGGTTCAATTTTAACGCCAAAGGGAGAAGATGAAACTCGAAACTTCATGTCCTCAGAGTGAATTCCTAAATCATCTCCAATACAATATGCAACACCTCCATTAAGATGTCTCTGACTTCGATCTCTCATAACTAAGTTTTTTTGTAATTTTCCTGCGGCGAATCTGGCAAAATGTGCTGCCGCAGCATGCACCTCTTCTTTTGTGGGAAAGTATACAAAAGGAAGATTGACTGTAACTCCAGTATATCCTTCTTCCAAAAAAGTTATCTCCTTTGTTTTTGCTCTAGAGGGCAATTTTCCATTTACAAAATCCTCATCGGCTCGGTGCCTTCTTAATATTGTAGCGTCGAGCCCCATATCGGAGACTCTTTCTCTTTCAAAAGGGGGAATTTTACACTATAATTTTCCATAAAAAGCCCAGATATTCTTTATTTAAAAAGATTTCTAATCAGAGGTTTGTCAAATCCGCGGGAGTTTTCAAAAAATGTCCGACGATAAAATTTCCTTAACTCCCGATTTTGTGACAATCTCTCTAATCAGTTAGTTCATTAAAGTGAATTTTTACAAAACTAAATTTTAGACTTCAATTTATTCTCCTTCCATTTTCGTATACAATCATCTTTCTTCTTCTCAACTCTTTGAAAAAATATGCTGGAGGAACAACTCCTTCAGGGGAAAACACGCCGCGCTCTTTTATTATTCCTTTTTTTATCATCTGCGCCATTATGCTTATCGGCATTCCCGTGTCGATGTTTGTGTAATCTTCTTCCCATCCTTTCAGCGTGTTGATGACGCACTCCATTCTCATTTCTTTTTTCTTTCCGTCTTTTTTCCCGTAAATATGAACCCATAGATTCTCGGTTTCCTTGTATCCATCGGGAACTTTCACTCTTTTCAAAACCTGCGTCAAAAAATCAACGGGCTTTATAATCATGCCTTTATAGTTCACAGGGTCTTTGCTCCCCAAGCCAAGTTCTACAAGAGTTTTTATCCTGTCAAAAGAATGCTTTGGGAATCCCGCGAAACATCTAACATTTTTCAATCCCTTGTCTTTGTAATAATGATAGAAAGTATAAATTTCCTGATGGTCGTCGATGAAACATTTTTGTTTTCCAATATCTCTGTGGTAGCACATAGTCAAGAAATCAAGAGGCGCGACGTGAACTATTTTTCCGTCTTTGACTTCGCTTGCAGGGTCTGTAAATTCTTCAATTATTGTAAGTATTGAAAACGGAACGACGAATTTATTCATATTTGATTTCCAATCGTATCCGCAATCTATGCTGTGAAAAGAATCAAATTTTTCGGCAGCGTGTCTCAGCATCACGTTTCCAATTCCCGGGACGGAACCGCATCCAGTTATGCTTATAATATTATTTTTTTTGAATATTGGATTTAAAGCGAATTGTTTTTTTGTTTTGTCCAATCGCGTGTCCAAATCAACGCAGCTTGCCTTCGCTTTAACACACGCTTCAAGAACTTCAAGATTCCAGTCTCCTTCAATGCAATTTACGACGATGTTCGCGCCGGATTTTTTTATCGCTCGAACCATGCTGTTTACGTTGCTCGCTTCAATAAATTGAAAACATGTTTTTCTCCTGTGCTTTTTCAGAATATCTTCAACCCTTCCTTTGTCTCTACCACAAAGTAAAACAGAATATCCGTTTGCAAGCAAATCCTTTGATGCAATCTTTCCTTGCAAACCTGTTGCCCCAAAAACAGCAAAATCGTATTTCATAATCTTCTCTTTTGTATACCACATGAAATATATTTAAAAAGTTTATAAATGCTTTTTCTTTAGTATGCTAAAGAAAGATGGTGAAAGATTCAAAAAAGATTGAATGGATTCTTAGAGTTGCGTTGTTCGGAGAATTTCTTGGACACGGCATTTTTGCACTGCAATTAAAAGCAAGATTTATTGAGATGCTTATAGCTTCCTTTGGTTTTGTTGGAGTCACTCTCACTACAGGTGTAGCAAATAATATTATGTATGTGATTGGCGGTGCAGATATTCTCACGGCAATTTTTGCATTGGTATTTCCATTTAGATTATTGTTAGTATGGGCTTCTGTTTGGGCATTTTCAACCGCTTTGGCAAGACCTATTGCAGGAGATCCTCTCTGGGACTTCGTTGAGCGCTGGGCGAATGTTGGTGTTCCTCTTGCACTGCTTTACGTGAGAGGATTGCCTAGAAAAATGAGAGACTGGTTTAGATAAAATTAGAAAGCTAATTTCCAGCGTTTGTTTAAAGAGAATCACTGTTTAAAATTGGTTCGTCTCTGGCTCACAATTAATAAGAGGATTAACTAAAAAATAACGGGCTTTGCATTAACATTGTAACTAATATGCGAATGACGAAGAAGTGAGTTCTCTTTGTTGCTTGATAAAAATTAGAACTTTCTAAACATATCAATCATCCCATAAATTTCTTGAGATGGCTTAATGCAAAAGTGATTCTTTTTCCGAAAATCTTTTGAAACAATTCCGAGAAATAAAATTTTCTGTGCATGCCGAGAAATTCCTTCAAATCCTCGGTGTTTTTGGGATTTATTGCTCTTCTTGCAATATAATCCCCGCAATATGCCGCCCAGTTCAATCCCGCGCATCCAAGCGCGTATTGTATCGATTTGTTTTTCCTGTCGTAATCAACAATTGGGACAAGGTCTTTTGTCACATCAATCATCCCGGACCAATAATGAGTAAAGTTAATATCTTTTATTTTTGGGAACCTGTATTTTATGTCTTTGATGAAAGATTCAATGACTTTTGGAGAATTTTTCCATTTTGGATAATAGGCGGTCCAAGCCGAAGAGCCGCCAACCAAGAGCCTGTTCCCATCAACTGGGCGATAATGAATATAATCCCATCCGGTGCCCCAGCACATTAATTCTTCTCTTGGAAACATTGATCTCATTTGTTCTTCGCTCAAAGGCTCGCTCACGGAAAGATATGTTTGGACGTGGTACAATTTTTTTGATATTTCTTCGTCAAATTCTTTTTTCACCTTGTCCATGCAAATAAGAATATTTTTTGCTTTCACACTTCCAAGATGGGTATTTGCAGTATTGCCCTTGATATTATGCACTTCGCTGTCCTCAAAAATTTTAACTCCTTTTTTGATAAGCAGATTTTTCATTTCTGTGCAGTATGCAAAACAGTTCATTCCGAAAGACCCCGGAAACTTCATAGCAAAACCATATCCTTTTCCCGGATGAATATTTTTTAATCTTTTTTCATCCAAAAGCTCATAAGGAAGTCCGTTTTCTTTCTTCACTTCGGCTTCTTCCGTAATTTGGCTGTTATGGGATTTTTTTATTGACAAGAAAAGTGTGTCCTGTTTTCTAAAATCACATTTGAAATTATATTTTTTTATTGTATTTTTAATAAGTTCAAGCCCCTTTAACGGGATGCCGTATATTGTTTTTGCCTTTTCTTTGCCGTAATCCCTGACCACTGCGCTCATGTCTTCTTCGCTTTCTGGAGACACAAAACCCCCGCTTTGCCCCGATGAGCCACCCCCGCAAATTCTTTTTTCCAAAAGCACAACCTTTTTTCCAGCATCGGCAAGTCTTAAGGCGGCGTGCAAACCAGCTATTCCACCTCCAACTACAAGACAGTCGCACGAAATATCTTTTTTAAGCGGCGGACAATAGGAATTCTTTATATCCAGAGAACTTGTACGCAGCCAGTTTTCATACAACATTAAATCACCTTTTTATTAATACATTAGGGAATGCAAATTTAAAAAGTTAACATATTTTGCTTTTTAATGTCCGCGAAAAAGATTTCGCTTGAAAACGCGAAGGACGACAAGCTGTTTTATTTCGTTGCGAATGTTGTCGTGTATCGAGATTTAGATGGAAAATGTTTGATTTTGAAAAGAAGCGAAAATGAAAAAGTTCATCCTGGAAAATTTGCGACGCCGGGAGGAAAATTGGAATGGAAGGATTTGCCTTTAAGCAGTCCAACGAGAATGAACGGCGATGTGATTGATTTTGAAAACGCTGTTGAGGATTTGTTAAAACGCGAGGTAATGGAAGAAGCAGGGATTGAAATTCACGATGAAATAAGATATATTAACAGCGTCGCTTTTGTTCGCCCAGATGGAATTCCCGTTGTTCTTGTGAAATTCGCCGCGAAATATAAATCAGGCGATGTGGTTTTGGAAGAAAATGCATTTAGCGATTTTGCGTGGGTAAATGAATTGGAAGTTTGGGATT
>CAYINP010000018.1:0-9728 GCA_964364785.1 Candidatus Woesearchaeota archaeon
TGCGCTTCCTTCCGCCTTGTTTGAAACGCCAGTTTCGATTTCTATTTCTCTGAACTCATCAAATTTTCTTCCGTCGAATCTTTTTCCGTGTTCAAGATATTCTGTTATTCTTTCTGCAGTTATGTGTGGCGTTTCCATTTTAATTTGTCTTTGAAAAATTTAATTTGCTTGGGACATAACCGATATACAACAACAGTCTGCTAAATTTGCTTAGATTATATTCTTCCCGTTCGCAAACATCCCTCATAACATTAATATCTCTTTGTAATTTAGCTCGGGAATATTCTCTTCCTATTATAGTTTCATGATAAATTTCCGACTTTGAATTATCGGTGCTCATTGTGGAAAGCTTGACTTCCATATGGGACAATTCCAACTTCAAACCCACTCCCACAAATTCTTGGATTTTAGGAGCAACTCTTTCCGAAATTCTAATTATTCTGTCTTCTTTAGACTCATCACATATTATCATTGGCATTTTATTCTTTTACCTCCAAAGAATCCTTCAAAGCTTTTTTCTGAACTTCATAAATTTCCTTGCACGCTTTCTTCGCCATTTTAACAGCTTCCTTCAATTGCTTTGTTTCAATTTTTCCGTCAAGCTGAATATGCGTTATTCTTCCCCTGGAAGTCATTGTTATAGGAATATCTGTTGCGCCTTCTCCCTCTTCCCAATCTTCCTCGTCTTTTGAAACATCAACGACAAGTTGTTTGTCAAGTTTTCCTATTGAAACGCTTGAAACAATATCTCTCATTGGAACTCCTGCGTGTGCTAATGCAAGAGCAGCTGCATTTATTCCCGCGCATCTCGTCGATGCGTTTGCTTGCAGTATGCTTACGTGAACATCAATTACTGTCCCAGGAAATCTGTCAGTCATTACAACTGGTTCAAGAGCCCATTCTGAAATTTTGCTTATCTCCTGACTTCTTCTGCTTGGTCCGGGACGAATTCTTTCAGTAACGGAAAAACTCAACATATTGTAAGTGTATCTTAATGTTCCCTTTGCGACATTTTGCAAATGTGCCGGATGCATTTTCTTAGGTCCGTAAACCGCCGCAATTGCAATTGTGTCTCCGAATGAAAACATCGCGCTTCCGTCGGCATTTTTCACGACTCCAACTTTCGCAGTCATCTTTCTAGTTTCGTCAACTTTTCTTCCGTCTGGTCTTTTGAAATCTTTTTCTTTTGTCATTTTTGATTTTGAATTTTTAATTTCTCACCTAAGACATATTGAGCATAACTTTCTAAATAAGGTAAAAGATTTTTTAATCCACGAGGTAATGTTCCAAGAGTATATTGTGAACACCTCATCGCAATATTTAATCCGGCATTCAACAAGTTTCTTTCATGCCAAGCAACTCTTTCTTCTTCAGTTTCTTCTAATCTTAGTTTGCTCATTTTTTATTTTTCCCAAACCATTTTTTTACTTCTTCTGTCAATCCTTCGACGAAGGATTTTTCGACTATAAATAGAATTGCCTTTTTTGCGAAGAGCTCGTCCTCGACAGTTTTTCCCTGAATCCATATTATTCCGTTTTGTCCGACGGTGATTTCACATTTTGTCTCGTCCTTTATCATGCTTATCATGCTGCCTTCCTTTCCGATTACTCTTGGAACTTTGTTTGAATTTATTTCCATAGTTATTCCCTTTTCAATTCTTCCAAGTCCGCGCATTTTTATTGTGAGGTCAATTCCTCTTTTATTCACTTCATTTATTCCCGCGACAACCATATCTCCAATGTCAAGAACTTCATCAAGTCCGTTTTTGTTTACAAATCTTGGAGTTTCCATTATCGGAAGGAAAGATGATTCGGCTGTTCCAATATCAATAACCCACCCATTGAAAGTTATGTTCTCGACTTTTCCTATGACAATATTTCCTCTTCTCGGCGAATAAACTCCAGATAAAGGAATTACTTTCACAAGTTTGTTTGACTCTTCTGCAAGTCCGTATCTTATTGCGACGATGTCATCTCCTATTTTTTCCGTGCCTTCTCCAGGAAGATAACTTTCTCCGCTTTCCATTACTTCTCCAGGAATTACTACTTTTCTCATTTTATTATTTAATTTCCTCCGTCAAAACCGCGCCGTGCGTCGCCGAATTTAATTTATCATAAAAATCCATTACAAATCCTGCAGGAATGTCGACGGTAACTTCCAAATCTCCGTTTGAAAGCCAGTTCTCAGATTCTTTGTATTGTGCAACCATTCCGTAGACTTTTCCAGTATGAACTGCGGGAATTGTGACTCTGACTTTTTTCGTTTCAATTTTTATTGGAAGCACGTGGCTTATTGCAGAAATAATATCTTGCATTTGGCTTTCAATAGGCCCGCTTTTTATATTAACGTGCGCCTGCTCTAACGCGGATTTTATTCTGTCAGGAGTGTGAGGCATTTTTGTCTGCGGATTCAAAGCGTTTCTTGAAAGAAAATCAACAACTTGTTTTATTTTCTTTTCCTTTTCCTCGTCCCTAAAATCCTGCGTCATTTGGATTTCACCACTCCTTACTATTTTTTGCGAAATTTCATAAATGTCATCTGTTCCGAAAGCGCTTTTTAAATCGTTTACAGAAGGAACAATTCCTTTTTTTGAATCGCTGAAAACCTTGTCCATTTGCAAAAAATCATTTCCGTTTCCAGTTTTCTTAAAAACCATGGCTTTTTCCAAGTCAACAATTATCTCAAAATGCTTTCCGCCTTGTTTTATTCTTGCGATAGTTTGTGTCATATTCATAATCATTTTGCAAAATTCTTTAATTCATTTCCTTCCAATCTGATGATTTTCCCATCGATGTCAATGTAAACTGCTTCAAATTTTTCCATATTGAACTTCGTGCCTTGGATTTCTTTGAAAATTTCCAAAACAGATTTTATTCCTTTTTTTATAGTCAAATCGTGCTTGTAAACTTCTCTTAATTTTTCTTTCATCTTCTCGTCATTTTCTCCGATTGCGTTTGCGTGATAAGAAAAATAATTTCCCGAGATATTGCTAATATACAATTCGGGTTTCTTTCCATTCATTCCTGCAATCATAAAGAAAACTCCGAAAGGTCTCGCCCCGCCGTATTGCGTGAACTGTTGTTTCAAGTTTGCAATTTCTTTTATGACAAGTTCTGGTTCTATAGGAGAATCATAAGTTACCCTGTGTTGCTGTGAAATTACCTGCGCTCTCTCAACTAAAACACGAGCATCTGCAACTACGCCTGCCGCGCTTGCAAAAATATGAGAATCAATTTCGTAAACTTTATTTGCAGATTTTGAAACAATTAATTTGTCTTCTATTCTTTTGTCAGCGACGATAAAAACCCCGTCAGCACAAACCATTCCGACGCTCGAACTGCCCCATTTTGTCGCCTTTTCGGCATACTCTACCTGAATTATTGTTCCTTCAGGAGAAAACATTGTTGCACTTCTGTCATAGCCCATTGCCTGATGCTGCATATCCATTGGTAAATCCATTTTCAAATTTTAGAGAAATTTATAATATTAAATTCCTTTTCTTTCTCTGTACAAAAATCCTAGAAATTGGGAATTTAAAAAGGTTTCGGGTGGGTTTTGGTGTGGGGTGAGGAGTTTATTGGTCTCTGAATTTTATAAATGCCTCTTAAAATAAATTTTATCATGATGATCAAAATCTTCAAAAGAAATTAGATTTTTATTCTTGTCATACCTAAATATTAATACAAAACTTTTATCTATGTGAACTGCCTTAAAATTATTTAACGGATGCCTGAGATTTTTATAATGCTCAACATTTTCAGAATTTACGATTTCATTGATTTTCTTCCAAATTATTTCATATTTTTTAGAATCTTTTTTTGAAAGTTTCTGAAGAATTTTTTGCAATTTTTCCGAATAATCATATCTATGAGGCATTTTATCCTTCTATTTGCCTTCTTAAATCATCAATATCTCTAAAAGGAATGTGTTTCCCTTTGCTAATTTTCATCAACTTTTCAACATATTCTGGTCTTAGTTCTGGCTCTAAAAAACTATCCTCATATATTTTAGCAATCATAGCAACTGCTTGAGATTTATTTTTTAATCCAAATTTAGCTTTTACTATGTTAAGAATCCTATCTTCATTCTCGTCTATGTCAATTATGCTTTGAACCATTTTGATAATTCTAAACTGTTATAATTTATAATGAATTATAATGTTTTTAAATTTATTGCTCTCCAGTTAAATTATTTTTTTCATTTTAAATTTTATCTTAATCCATATATCCAACGAGGTCAAAATTGCAAGAGGCATCCGACAACACGCCGACAATTTCGCAGAACATTTTGACTTGACCCGCTGAATTTGTCCTGACGGTAACTTCCCCGACGCTCCAATCAGTCTCGCTTACCAGGAGTGTACGAATAGCCGCGACTGCTTGTCCTCCTGCCCCCTGATTGAATGTGCAAGTCGTTACCGTGGAATCTCCGGGAATGACGCAAGCATTTATAAAACTAGATTCATAAGTGCCATCCTGGTCCGATTTTACGAAAACACGAATAATGGCGAGTTTCGCCGCCGCATCCACGGTTACGGTCGTATAAGCGCTTTCATCGGATGTTACGGAACGAAGATTGGTCGGACTTCCATCCGTATCCATGCACCACAATCCAACTCTAGTGTATCCTGAAGCGCAAGCTCTTTCTGCATAAAGATTAGAACCATTTTGAATAGTCAAATTATTTGTAATATTCACATTTTTCTCAAACTCGGCGTTTCCTCCGACTGTGAGATTATTTGCCCTGATTTCTCCGCTAACATTCACATTTCCCAAAACACTCAAATTCCCCGTTATATTAACATTCTTATTAACAACTAAATTTTCTGTAACATTTAAATTTCCCGTAACTTGAATCCAAGAATCAACAATATTATCAATAACTTCCTCTAATCTGAAAGTTATTTTGTCTCCAAGAGTTAAATTTCCAATTACACCTATATCTCCGGTTACATTCAGATTATCACCGACACTTAAATTTCCACTAACATTTGCATCTCTTCCAATCGTCAGATTTCCATCAACCTTTACATTTCCCGTAACATTTGCATCTCCGGAAACATTCAGATAACCGCTAATGCTGACATTTCTGTGACTTCCATTAGTTGTATGTTCTTGTTGCAAATATTCATTAAGTATTGTTCCCCAATTTCCGGAATCTTCGCCAATCGTCGGGAGCCTTCCTTCTGCAACGAATCCTGTGAATGAAAAATCAAACGGGGCAAAGATAAATAATGCAAAGAAGACTGCAAAGATTAATGCCAAAACAACAGCCAAAGTTGCAGGGCTCTTTAAAATGCTTTTTTCCTGTTTCCCGAAATTTTCAATTAATTTATTTCTGTTATCATGCCTGTTCTTCAACGCGCGATAAATATCTTCATATTTGCCTTCATATCCCGGCTCATGTTTTCTTACAACTACTTCCAATTCATTGCAAGTTTTCATGTAATCGGAGACATATTCTTCTTTCTGTTTCTCAACAAATCTTTCAAATTGTTTTCTTTTTCTGAGTTTGATTAATAAGATAATTGAAGAAACTAGTGCAATAATTATTCCTGAAATTCCAATGACAATCCATAATATCGATTTGCCTGTCTTTTCAGGAATCTCTTCAATGATTAATTCTTCTCCCGGAACCTCGGGAATTGCAATCAAAGATTCTCCAGAAATTGCGAAATAGCTGAAAGAATTCAAGGAAGTATTGTAGAAATAATAATCCGAGATTTCATTAACTAATAAAGTTTCTAATTTATTCCATTCTTCAGAACTTTCATTAAACTTATACAATGAAATATTTTCAACATCATTTTCAGAAATCCAGCCTTTCTCAACTCGGGAATTTATTATGGCTCTCTTTAAACTCTCAAGATTCTCTGTTTCTACCTGCAAATACTTATAGACAATTCCTGGCGCATCTGAAATATTATCCGGTTTAGAATGCCATTTCCTCACAATTAATTTTGAATTTTTAACTTCATTATTTACTTCAATCTCAATATTTTTAATTCCAAAATCCTCGTCAAACTCTTCGATTGACGCAATTTTCCCCGGAACTATTATATTCCATTGATGTATTTTTTCAATGTATGGCTTTTGAGCAAAAATTCTTCCGCCGCCGCTTTCTGAAACAACACATTTTCCGCAATCTTCGCTGCATGAGGAACAGGATTCTGAAGCGTCGCAAACATTATCCCCGCAATAAACCTGTCCGTAAATTCCAGAACCGTAAGCCCCTTCTCCGTAATTTGCAGCGGTCGAAATCAACGGAATTGCAAATAACAAAATCAAACTAAATGTGAATACGATTATCTCTAAGTTAATTTTTTTCTCTTTCAACAATGATTTGTTTTTATAAGTCATTTTTTCCAAAAATATATCTTAGCCATGCCTGCCTGGCGGATTTTAATTTTTCCAGCTCCCTCTAAGAAAGCAAAAACATTAGCGATGGTATGCCTGGTTATTTTGAGTTTTTTAGAAAGTTCAGAAACAGTGTATCCACTGGGATTTTTCTTTAATTCAGATATTACTTTCTTTCTTACCCAATTCATTGCTAACCAATATTGCTAACCAATAGACGTTCTTAAAGGTATTTAAGGTTTTTTGTTATAAAAATAATATTTATTCCTTTCTCAATCCCTTCAGAGTTCCCGAAACCTTAATAATTCTCCCCGAAAATTTTAAATATGCTTCTTTCCTAAATTTTTCATGGAACAAGAAAAGATAAATATCACAAGAAAAGAGTTGGACGATTTTATGAGGCAAATAGAAGGAATAAAATCAACGATAGAGATTTTGCAGAATAAAGAATTGATGAGTCAGATTGAGGAAAGCGAAGAAGCAAAGAAAAGAGGCGTAAAGCCGTGGGAGCTAAAAATTTAGTAAATCTTGTGAGAGCCGACAGCTTCCACCATGATTATTTTTTCAGCGTCGTCAATTTCGTAAATCATTCTTATGTTTGAGCCGAGCCAACATCCCCATTTTCCAGCCAACCTTCCGTAAAGAGGATGCGCTCCGCTTTCTTTCCGAGGGTTTTCTTTTAATCTCCCAAGTTTTTTGTCAATTCCATCTCTGGCAGAAATATATTTTCCGAGTTCTTTCTTAACCTTTTCATTTCGCATCATTATTTTATACATTCTCTCATCTTCCTCTCAACCCTTTCAGCGTCCCGCTTACTCTTTTGACTTCAATTTTTTCCTTGAAAACCACGAAACTTCCTCTGACTTCATTTATTGCTTCGCGGTTTATGCAAATCACAGATTCGTCGTTTCCGCTTTTTATGAAACTCAAACCGGTTTTTGACATTCCCAAAATCCCGACAAATTCTAAAATTGATTTCTCAATATTTTCCCTCAAATTTCTTCCGTTAACAAGCAAATATCTTTTGTTCTCGCGCATTGTTGGTTTTAATGTTTTCATTTAATAAATAACCTATATAACTTTTTAAACTTGCCTTTGCTTTTTCAAGAAGGTAATAAAAAATGGAGATTTTCAGCATCGGTGGTTACAGTGAAGTCGGGAAAAATATGACTGCTGTGAAAATAAAGGACGACGTTTTTCTTTTTGATTGCGGATTGTACATTCCTGCGGTGATTGAATTGCAGGAGGAAAAAATTCAAGATTATGGCGAAAGGCACCTTAGGGCAAAGGCCGCGCTGCCCGACGATTTAATTCTTGATAAACTCGGATTGCGAGATAAAGTTCGCGCGATTTTTCTCTCTCACGGACATTTGGACCACGTCGGCGCGGTTCCATTTATTGCATACAGATATGATGCTCCAGTAATCGGCTCTCCATTTACAATTTCTGTTCTGAAAAGAACAATGGACGACGAGAAGAAAAAAATCCCAAATAAAATAGTAACTGTTGATGTAGATTCTTCTTACACGATAAAAGGAAAATCTGGAACATATGAGGTGGAGTTGATTAATATGACGCATTCAATTCCCAATACGACGATGGTTGCTCTTCATACTCCCGAGGGAATCGTCGTTTATGGAAACGATTTCAAAATAGACCATACCCCCGTTGTTGGAAACCCGCCAAATTTTTCCGCGATAAAAAGAATTTCAAAAGAAGGTGTGAAGGTTGCAATTTTGGATTCCCTTTATTGCAGTTCTGAAACAAAAACTCCCAGTGAAAATCTCGCAAGAAATATGGTTAAGGAAATTTTTTCTGGAATGCACGGAAGCAAGGATGCGATTTTCGTCTCAACCTTTTCATCGCACATCGCGAGATTGAAAAGCATTGTTGAATTCGGAAAAAAACTCGACAGAGAAATTTATTTTGTCGGAAGAAGCATGAACAGATATATGCAAGCGGCAAACGATATAAATTTCACAGATTTTAAAAATAAAGTCAAGCTTGTTACATACAAAAATCAAGTTGCCTCGGCTTTAAAAAAAGTAAACTCGGAGAGAAGCAAATATCTTGTCGTTTGCACGGGACATCAAGGAGAACCAGGAAGCGTTCTTGAAAGGCTGTCAAGAAAAAAACTTCCTTTCGAATTCAGAAAAAATGATAATCTTGTTTTCTCTTCTAAAACAATTCCTGTCCCGATTAATATAAAGAACAAGGGTGAAATGGATAAAAAATTCAAGAAATTTGGAGTGAGAATTTTTGACGAGGTTCATGTTTCAGGACACGGCGGCAGGGAAGACATAAGAGATTTATTGGAGATGTTAAATCCAGAGCATGTAATCCCATCTCACGGTTCATACCAACAGCTTCTTCCCATGAGGGAACTTGGAAAGGAGATGGGTTACAAAATTGACAAGAATTTCCACATGATGCAGGACGGGGAAAGAGTTTCGATATAATATACCTAATTTTTTAAATTGAATATTCTTATTATTCTAGATGATAAAAGAGGACATAATCCGCGGTTTGGAGGGAGCGATGTCAAAAGGCGAATCTCTTGAAAGAGCGATGTACAGTTTCTATAATGCGGGATACAACAAGGAAGATGTCGAGGCTGCCGCATATGCTCTGAGCATCCATCTTTCGCAGCACGATTCGCGGGTTCCGATGGACGTCTCGCAAATTAATATTTCTCTTCCGTCTCCAGTTGCTAAAAAACCTATGGAAATTTCTGCAAAAGAAATACCCCACTATGAATCTCCGTCTGAAATTAAATCAAACATTCCAATGCCTGTTGTTAAAACCCCCATAGAAATTTCTGCAAAAGAAATACCTAAACCCCAAATGCCGGAAAGAGAAAAGGTTGAGGAAATTATTCCAAAGGCAACATTAAAACCAATGGCGCAGGAAATCCGAAGAGAAATTAGGAAAGCATATCCCCAGCAAAAACCAAAAAGCGTTCAAGTGGTTTCAGCATACGAACCAGAAGAAAAATCAACAATAAGAACGGCGCTGATAGTAATACTCTCGATAATATTGGTCGTCCTGCTCAGCTCCCTCGCAAGCATTTTCATATTCCGGGAATCGCTTCTCAGTTTTTTCAACAACTTGTTTTAAAACAGAAAAATGGATGAAATTTATTTTCCAGAAGAGGATTCTTATTTGCTGGCTGGGATTTTGAAAAAACAAATTCCAAAATTTCTTGCAAAAGATAAAAATTTGAAATTTCTTGAAATGGGCTGCGGTTCAGGAATTCAATTGCAAATTGCTTTAAAATCTGGAATAAAAAAAGAAAATATTTTCTCCTGCGACATAAATCCGGATTCTGTAAAATACTGCAAGAAACTTGGATTCAATTCTGTGATTTCAAAT
>CAYINP010000019.1:0-1286 GCA_964364785.1 Candidatus Woesearchaeota archaeon
GTAAATATCGTTAAAAACCAAGAAGTTTATAAATCTCGGATGTTTTTTCTTAAAATGGAAAAGGAAGATTTAATATTGAGCAAGTTAAATTCAATCGAGTCTGAACTGAGTTATATTCGTGAGCATATCATTGATATAACGCTGACTGAAGACGACATTTCTTCTTTAAAAGAGGCTGAAAAAGACTTAAAATCTGGAAAGACAAGGAGATTGTAGATATGTATGAAGTGCATCTGTCTCAGATTGCACAGAGATTTCTTGACAAATTAAACGATAACATAAAAGAAAGAGTTGAAAAAAGATTAAAAATGTTGAAAGATAATCCGGTTCCTTCCGATTCTAAATTTATAAAAAGGGAGAATAACGAGAAGATTTTTAGAATTAGAATTGGAGACTTAAGAGCCTTATACAAAGTTAAAGAGGAGCAAAAAGTTATTCTTATATCCAAGATTGATAAAAGAAATAAAGTTTATGATTAATAATTTTTTTGATAGATAATAAATTATAATATAAGATGATGAACGTCAAATTTGGTCCGTCGGGATTGGGTGGAGTCAAGGAAGCAATTTCAAATTTGGAAAAATATAAATCGTTGGGATTTACGGCTTGCGAGCTTGCTTTTACTTATAGCAATTACATAAAGAATGAGAAAGATGCTAGAAAAATCGGAACAAGAGCCAAGGAACTTGGAATCCAGCTTAGCATTCACGGGAGTTATTTTGTAAATTTAAATTCCGAAGATTCTGAGAAAGTGGAAAAAAGCAAGGAGAGAATTCTTGAAGGAATTAAAATTGGAACTTGGCTTGGAGCAACAAAATTAGTAATTCATCCAGGCTATTATGGAAAAAGAACCCCTGAAGAAACGTACGAAAAAGTCAAAGAGGCAGTTTTGGATATTCAGGAAAAAATTAAGGAAAACAAATATACTTGCAAAATGGCTTTAGAAACAACAGGAAAAATAAACGTTTTTGGAAGCGTTGATGAAACACTTAAACTTGTTGAGGAAACAGGCTGTGACTTTTGCATAGATTTCGCGCACATTTTGGCTCGCGAGAAATCATATAAGTTTGATGAGGTCTTCGAAAAGTTCAAGAATTTTAATGAAATTCATATTCAATTTTCAGGAATAAATTACACAGAAAAGGGAGAGAGAAATCACATTGAAACAAAACGCGAAGAACTCAAAGAACTGATTTCACATTTGCCGAAAAATAAAAACATAACGATAATCAACGAGAGTCCGACGCCGATTGAGGATTCAATAAAAGCGTTGGAGATTTATGGGA
>CAYINP010000019.1:1386-9437 GCA_964364785.1 Candidatus Woesearchaeota archaeon
ATAAAGTGTTGTCACCCAAAAGTTTATAAACAATTTTCTGGTGTCCAAAGTATGACAAAAGCCTTGGCTTTTGCACAATTAAACAAAAATGAAAACGAAAATGAACATCACGAAACTAATAGTTTCTTTTGTTGTAATGGCTAGCATTCTTTTGATGGCTGGAACCGTAAGCGCTGCTGATTTCAGCAACGTCCAAGTAACAGTTGATACAATTGATGCAATAGACAACGTGGCTCTTGTTTCAGGCGAAACAGCAGTTATCAAAGTTTATTTCGATTCCGATGTTGATACTTCTGACCTTAAAGTCAAAGTTGAATTGGAAGGAGATAAAGTTGATGTTGCTCAAACCACAGAAGTGTTTGACGTTGAAGCTGGACATAGATATGTAAAAGTTCTTTCTTTCAAGGTTCCTTACGAACTTGAAGACGAAGTTAGCAATGGCGCTGTCTTGAATCTTAAGATTTGGGGCGGAAATTCTGTTGCTTATACTGACGAATTCGATGTAAGAATCCAAAGAAGCACATACAATGTTGACTTCATGTCAATAAGCACATCTGAAACAGCTGAAGCAGGAAAGCTTTTCCCTGTTACTGTTGTTTTGAAAAATACGGGATACAACGACTTGGATGACGTTTATATCACTGTTAAGATGCCAGAACTTGGAATACAGAAATCTGGATATTTCGGTGATCTTGTTGCAGTTGAAAACGACGATGACGAAGATTTCGTTAGTGGAAGAATCTTTTTAGAAATTCCATACGAATCCAAGAGCGGAGTTTATTCACTTGACGTTGCAGTAAAAAGCGACGACTTTAGCACAAACGAAGTTACACAAGTTGTTGTTAAAAACGGATTTTCAAGCAATATATTTGTCTCAGGAAATCAGCTTTTCATAACAAATCCAACAGCGCAATTGCTTGTATTGAAGCTTATGCCTGAAGGAAATGGAAGAATCAGCGACGAGCTAGTAGTCATTCCAGCAGGTTCAAGCAGAACAGTTCTTGTAAGCCCATCAGGACAAGATTTCAAGGTTAACGTCTTCTCAAAAGACGGACAGTTGCTTGACTCAGTTTCAGTTCCAGCATACTCAGGTAGCGCTGGCGGAAACGCAGTTGCAGTTCTTACTGTTATCTTGGCTATAATCTTCCTTGTGTTGCTTGTAGTACTTGTTATACTTGTAACAAAGAAACCTAAGAAAGCCGAAGAATTCGGCGAAAGCTACTACTAAAATTATTTTTTATTTTTTTTATTTATTATTAATTTGCGATTACGCATACGCATCGCGAAGATAAGAGGTGATGGGAGAGAAGAAAATGGAAAAGGAAAAAATGCAAAGAAAAGCAGCGAAAGTAGTATTTACAATTATTAATTTGGAAGAGGTTACATCTGAAAATTTAAAAGAATTAATGTCTGACTTGAGATTTTTGGCAAAAGAAAAAATTCTGGTTAAAGACGGCACCATTGATGCAGTACGAATAGAGAGGTATATTAGCGTTAGTGAGGAAGAAAATAAAGTGACGTATCTTGTAGAAGACATGGCAAGAATAGACAATCATTATGAAATTATTGGAGAAGAAATATATTCTCAAGGACGTGTAAAGGGATTGAGACATAAAAATAGAAAATAAAAATGACAAAGAAAAGATTGGAAGTAAAATTTGAAATAGAAGAGAATCGTCTTACACTTGCAAATTTTGATATTATTTATTCCGATGTTCAATTTTTGGCTCAGAAAAAAATCAAGTATCCTAATACCGAAAGGGAGCCAATAATAAGATACATACATGTCGGTACCAATCCAAAGAGATATGGTTTTAGACCCCATAGCTTGGAGTATTCTGTAGTGGACTTTTTTACTGAGACTCCTGAATTTCCAGAAGACGGAGCGGAAACAAAATACACCCACGCGCAGGTCAGAGAGATGAAAGGCGCGGCGAAAAGAAAGCAAAGAAAAGCGGAACAGTAATTCTTATAATACAAATTTTTATAAAAGGATTTTCTGTCCATTGAAAATGCTGAAAAAATCTTTAAGCAAAATTATCCTTGATGCGGATTTGCGCGAGAGTGGTTATAATTTTGCAGTTTTCTATGGATTGGGAATAGCTGCAACCGTGGCTTCCAATTTGCTGTTTGATTTTAATTTGAATGTTTATCATTCTGTTGAACACCTTGCAATTGGTGTAGGTGGTGGAACTTTTGCATATAAAAAAGCTGGAGGAGGCATAAGAGGCGTTATGACTGGACTTGCAGCGGCTACCCTTTACAATTTTGGTTGGGAACTATTGGAACCTTCTATACCCCGTTATAATGGTGAAAGCATTTTGGATACAACTTCAGATATAGTTTCTGTTTATGCTGGAAGTATTTCCAGTTTCTTTCTTGAAAAGTTTAAATCTGGCTTGGAAAATTCTAATCAACCAACGGCACAAAAATAAAGCCCGGGATTTTTTCTTTGATTTGCAATCCGTGATTCACTTTTTTATAAGCAATCAAATCTTGTCCGTAGATGTTTCCAATGGGAGCGACGATAATTCCATTTTCTTTCAGCTGTTCAATTAATTGTTCCGGAATTTCATTGTAAGTGGCGCTGATTATAATTCTGTCAAACGGCACTTCTTTTTTTAAGCCAAGTTTTCCGTTGCCGAGATGAATCCTGATATTTTTGCAATCCGTTAAATTTTCCTGCGATTTTTTTATGAGTTCAGGAATTATTTCAATTCCGAAAACTTTTCCTTTTTTTCCGACGATGTTTGAAAGCAAGGCAAGAACATAACCGCAACCGCTTCCGACTTCGAGAACCATCAAACCGCGTTTTAATTCCAGCAAAGACAGCATTGTTGCGATGGTGTATGGTTGAGAAATAGTCTGTTGAAATCCAATCGGAAGCGCGGTGTCTTCGTAAGCCCGGTCTTTTAAATTCTTGGGAACGAAATTCTCGCGTTTTACTTTTTCAAATGCTGCGAGAATTTCTTTTGAAAATCCTTTTTCTTTTAGACTTTTGAGGAGGAGTTGTTTTTGGTTCATTTTAAATTTCAAAGAAATTATTTAGAATTTCTTTCGTTAATTCCAGAGATTCATCGCAAAAATCTTTTAATGTTCGTGAGGAGCTGTTTTTGAAATAAATATTTTTCACAACTTTATTTTTCTTTTTTACAGAACGAACAGCAGGCACAAAGTCGCCATCGCCCGACACTAAAACAGCCATGTCAAAATTGTTATCATAAGCATTTTCAACCATATTGACAGCCATGTGTATGTCATCTTCTTTTAAAATATAGTAAAACTTGTTTGTTCCTGTTATATTTCTCTTAAGCAGTTTGCATAAAATAAGATGAAAGTTTGGAATTTGTTTAAGTTTTTCAAAAAATTTCTTTTGACTTTCATATTTTTCAGGATTATGTTCTCTATCAAGCAAGGCATTATAGTAATAAATTGCAACTATTTTGCCTTTTCCAGCTAAAAATTTGGCAAATCTTTCAAAGTCAAGAGTTTTCAGACTTTTGTTCTTGCCATATAATTTTCTCAAGCCAAAATAGAAATTATTTCCGTCAATAAAAATAGCAATTCGATTCATATAAAAAATGCCCATCCCTTGCCGAAGCAAGGATGAGCGTATATAATTATAGTAAAAAAATAGAACTTAAATAGTTTTTGGTTTTTGTTTTAAACTTTTGAGGAGAAGTTGTTTTGGGTTCATTTTAATCAAACCTTCATGCTCACAATCTTGCTTATTCCCTCATGCATGCTTACTCCATAGAGATTTGTCGCGTTCATTATGACTTCATCGTTGTGCGAAATAACAATATATTGTCCTTTCTTCATATGCTTTTTCAACAACTCTGAAAGGCGCTCGGAATTTCTTTTATCAAGCGCAGCGTCGACTTCGTCGAGGATATAGAAATAATACGGGCGGTATTCCTGGATTGCAAAAATAAGGGAAAGAGCGACAAGAGTTTGTTCTCCTCCCGATAAAGAAGAGATGTCAAAATATTTTCCGTGTCCAGTTTTCACAATTATATTGACTCCGCCGTTGAACATTTCTTTCCTGTCTTCAAGTTCAAGGGAAACAACACCTTTGGTGCTTAATTCCGTGAAGTTTCTCGAGAATATTTCGTTGAGTTCGTTGAATGTTTTCATGAAAGTTTTTTTCTTTTTGTTGTCAATTTCTCCTATTGTTTTCAAGATGCTTTGCTTTTCACTTTCAACTATGTCTGCTTTTTCTTTTACAGAATCATATTCTTTTTTTACCGAATCATAAACTTCGAGAGATAGAAGATTTACAGAACCTATTTTGCTTTTTGTTTCCATTGCTTGCTCCAATCTGTTCTGAAGAGATTCTTTGCTTGCTTTTATTAGCTCGACGTTTGAAAACTCGAGCATGTCAATTTCAAGATTTTCTATTTCTGCGTTGAAACGCGCCCTTTCAATATTTATATTATTTATTTGATTTTCAACTTCCCTTACCGCGTTTCTTTTTTCCATCATAATATTTTCCTCCTCGCGGATTTTTCTTTGAGAAGAATCTCTTTCTAAAATCATATTTTGGAATTTCTTCGTAAGTTCTTCTTCCTGATGTCTTTTCTTTTCCAGGAAGGATTCCTTTTCATTTTTGTCCCTTTTATTTTGCGCTAACTCGTCTTTAATGTCTTCCTCATCGCGGAGCAATTGTTTTAATGCAATTTTTGTCCTTTCTAATTCGCGCTGTTTAAAGGAAATTTCAGAACTCATATTTTCCGTGCTTCTCATTGAAATTTCGTGAAGTTCAATTCTTGAAGTCTCGTATTTTTGCTCGATGTTTGAATTTTCGTCGAAGTTTTCCTCAAGTTTTCTTTTTGTTTTTTCCATCTCTGAGATTTCTTTTTTTACACTTTCAATTTTCTCCTGCAAACTCTTTATCTGCTCTTTTTTATCTTCAATATTTGAGAGCTTTATCAAATCAGATTCCCTTCTCAGTATTTCGATACTGCTTTGCTCAATTTCATTTTTCAATACTTTTTTCTTTCCTTCAATTTCTTTCAATTCTTTTTCAACTTCCGTAATTCTTTTCTTTAAAGTTGCAGATTTTTCCTTGCTTTCACTTTCAATTGAATGAACATGCTCTTTTGTTATTTTGGACTTGCAAACAGGGCAGATGTCTATTTTTGCTATTTTTTCGACAGTTTTGCCTTCCCTGTCAATTTCAAATTCGTTTACTGAAAGTTCTTTTCCAAGCTCGATTTCTCTTTTCTCAAAGTTCTCAAGATTTCCTTTTCTTAATTTTATTGTCGCTTTTATTGAATTTACTTTTTCAGCGTCGGTTTTCTTGTCAAACAAGTCATTTGAAATCTGCGTCGTCTGTTTGAGCAGGAATTCAGATTCTCCAGAATAATTTTGCAAAAGCCTTTTCTTGTCTTCAAATCTTTCTCTTATTGACTTTAATTCCGACTTTATAGTATAGAAATTTTTTCTTTGTTTTTCGATTTCTTCAAGCTCTTTCTTTTTTTTGTCAATGTCTTTTTCTTTTTTTGACACAACGGGAGATTCTTTGTTAAGCTCTCTTATGGAAACATCATCTTCTCTTATTATCTTTTCAAACTCGGCTTTTTGCCTTGAGAGCTCTTCCAGTTTTTTCTCATAATTTTCTATCTTTACGTTCAGACCCATCAAATCCATTCTAATATTTGCAATTTCTTGGTTGAGCTTTTCCTGTTCCAATCCTGTTGATTTTTGAATTGTGGAATTTATTCCCGTTATTTTTGATTCAAGATTTGAAATGCCGTTTTGAACTTCCGCAATCATCTTCTTTATTTTTTCTATTTCTTTGTTCTTTTTTTCAACTTCTTCCTGAATCCCAGATGCCTCTTTTTTCTTTCTTTCCAAATCTATAAATATTATGCTTGCCTTGAGTTTTTTTATTTCTTCTTCGAGCTTTTTGAATTTGAGGGCCTGCTGCCTTTCCTTTTCAAGATTGTTCAAGTACGAAGTTCTTTCCCTTAAAATTGCGTGAACTTCTTTCAGTTTTTCGTCTGTTTTGTCCAACTCTTTCAGAGATTTTTCTTTTCTTAATTCATATACAGAAATCCCAGAAACTTCTTCGATTATTTTTCTTCTTTCCTCTGGATGCATTCTTGTGAAATTTTGAATTTCTCCCTGAAGAACCAAATTGAAACCATTTGAATCAATTCCAGCCTGCGCGAGCAACATCAAAATTTCTTGCCTTGTTTTTACTTCATCGTTTATTTTGTAAATTCCCTGCCCGTTTTTTCTTACTATTCTTTTTATTGAAACTTCGTTTGAATCTATTTCAAAAACTCTGTCGGAATTTTCGAAAACAAGCTCAACCATTGCTTCTTTCGACGGCGATGCTTCTTTTGAGCCGAGGAAAATCAGGTTGCTCGATTTTGCGGCGCGCATAGATTTTGCAGAAATTCTTCCGAGGACAAAACAAAGCGCGTCGGAGATGTTTGATTTTCCTGAACCGTTTGGACCGAGAATGACGTTGATTTCGGGAGTGAAAGGAAGTTCGGTTTTTCTCGGGAAACTTTTGAATCCGTGCATCACCAATCTTTTTATGTACATATAATAAAGACAACCTAGGTTTTCTTTATGAAACTTTCCTTTATTTTTCAACCACAACAATATTTTTAAGGTTTCGGATTGAAAAAAGGATATGAATGGAAGATACGGAAAAATGGAACATCTTATTGAAGGAGTCGTTGAATTTTCGGATTGCATAGATTCAATTAGATATCTTGACAAGAGAGTTACAAGATTTCTCTTGAAAGGAGATAAGAGAACTTATTATTTCTACTCGGAAACGAGAGAACTTGAACTCGGGATGAAAGTCAAATTGAGTGTTGGAGATTTTACCTTGGAAAGAGTCACCGTGGATTCTGTTGAATTTTCTGACAGGAATCATAAGTTGGAGGTTTTGAAATAATGCTTTATGCAATGAACAATTCAGCATTCTTGATAGAACCATTTGCAGATGGAATTGTAAAGTATTTTCTTCCAGTATTTCCAAGGGTGTATAAAGGGAGTTTTCGGCATAAAGTTGAAGAATGGACGAAGTTTGGACTTGTTGGAAGAAATGAAACTTTTGAATATCCTTTGGATCTCAGAGAATTGGGATTGGCATCTGGGCAAAAAGTAAGACTTTATAGAGCTGAGCAGGATTTAGTTGTGAAAGTTGCAGGAATTGAATTTCTTCTCTCTAACGGAAAAACCGAGAGAAGCGTTTGTCTTTCGGGATACACTTTTAAGAATCAATTATAATTTTTTTTGCTCTGTTTTTCCCATTGCTGTTTTCCAAGTTGCCCAAGATTTTCTGAATATTCCGTCGTCGTCGTATTTTTTAATGTTTTTTTCAACGAACTTTGTTGTAAGAGGATCGGAAGAATATCCTGAACCAATTTCTTTTCCGTATTTTTCCTTTAATTTTGACATTTCTTTTTCTCTTGCGCTTTTTGCAAGTATTGATGCAGCAGAAACTGCAATGTGATTTATATCTGCTTTATGCTCGCATACAACTTCAAGATTTTTCAGAATTGAAACTTTTGTCTTAACTAAATCTTTCCATTTTTCAAGATTTGTCGAGGGACAATCCATTATCACTTTAATGCTGTCAAATCCTTTGTTTATTTTGTTAATTATCTGCGCGCACGCAAAAGCCTCGACGTCGTTGAGATTTACACCTTCAAGATTTTTGCTGTCGATTTCCTTGGGATGAATTATTATGACTTCAAAAGTTTCTGCTTTTTCACGAATTATCTCTGCAAGGAATTCGCGTCTTTTGTCTGTGAGTTGCTTGCTGTCTTTTACGCCAAGATTTTTAAATTCTTTTTCAACTTCTTCGTTGATTAAACAACCTGCGAGAACCATTGGACCAATTACCGGACCTCTGCCTGCGTCGTCAATTCCAAGCTTTAGCATTTTTAATTCAAATGAAAATTGTTTTTAAAGTTTTATATGAAAATTCTTCTAATTTTGGCTTGGGGGGGGGGGGGGGGGGCGGGGGGCGGCGGGGGGCGGCGGGGGGGGCAAGATGGATTAAAGACACTAGGAATATAAAA
>CAYINP010000020.1:0-9330 GCA_964364785.1 Candidatus Woesearchaeota archaeon
CATTATGTATACGCTCCCTTTGAAACTTTTGATTTTATTTTTCTCGCTTCGATTTCTGTTTCCCTTAACATCAAAAAATCTCCGATGCGAACAGGACCTTTTACATTTCTTCTCATTACTCTATCCTTGTCTCTTCCAGCTTGAACCAAAACTTTAACCTGGGTAATTTCTCCCCTGAATCCAGTTCTTCCGATTATTTCTTCAACAAGTCCAGGAACTGCCTCTCCGACGATCTTTTCGCTTCCTCTTGCTCCAGTTTGTTTTTGCTGGTCCTGTTTTTGTTGCTGAGATTTTTGTATAGGTTTCATTTTAATTTCCGGATAATCTATTATTTATGCATTCAACCATTAATAATGTTCCAAGCCCGTTTTCATCTTCAATCGCTTTTTTGGTAACATCTTTTTCGTCTCTTCCTTGATATTCTCTCGTTTCAAGACCGTTGCCTTCTGCAGATTCATAGTATCCAACTACCCTAAATACTGAAGCATTTCCAATCCTTTTATCAAGCGCCCTGTAAAGAGTGTTTGTCATTAGTGTTGAAAGTTCTTCAGGAGCAAATGTTGCAGTTTCTAATTTTTTCATTTTACTTCAAAGACTCGATGTCTTTTTTAGCATCTCCAGCATCAATGACTGCGACGGAAGAGCAACCCACGGAAATTCCAGCCGCGATTCCAAGTTTTTGCTTGCTGTCAACTTCCTTGAAATGAATTTTTTTCTCTTTGCATAAGTAAGGAATGTGCTGGACTATTTCTTTTGGTTCCACATCGGAAGCGTAAGCAACGAACTTTGCAGTTCCTCGTTCTATTGCTTTCGTAACTTCGTTTGTGCCCTTCTCAATCTTTCCAGATTTTCTTGCCTTTTCGATTATGGTGTATGCGTCTATTGCCATTGTTATTTATCAAAAGAACGAGTGTGAAATTTCCTCGCGAAGACTCGTTCATCGGATTAGTTAGTGAGAGAAATTCGCTTTTTAAAGTTTGCGTGTTATTTTTTTAGATCTTTACATTATTTTTGTACCATTCAATAGTTCTTTTTATTCCCTCTTCAACGGAAACTTTCGGCTTAAAACCCAGTTCGCGCATTTTGTCTAGATCTATTTCAACTTGTTGCGGTTGCGCGATTTCCTTTTCCAAGAAGATTTTTTCGCCTTTTCTGACGTGTTTTATTATCAAGTCGGCGAGGTATTTTACCTTTGTTTCTTTTCCTGAGCCTATGTCAAAATCTTTGTTTTTTTGGTTCATTGCCAAAACAAAACCTTCAACAAAATCATCAATATATGTGAAGTCAAGGGTTTTATTTTCATCGCCGTATATTTTCAGTTCTTTTCCTTGCATTGCGTTTCTTATGAAAATATCTACAAGTCTACCTGTTTTGTCGTCGAATGGACCATAGACAGTTGAAGGTCTTATAATTATATAATCAATCCCATAACATTGCTTGTAAGCTTTGCACAATTCTTCTCCGTAAATCTTGCTTGCGGTGTAAGGATTTTTTTCCTCTTTTAAAATTCTTGAAGAAGATGCAAATATAATCTTAGATATTTTGTTTTTTCTGCAGAATTCAAATATTTTGTAAGGTCCTAGAACATTGTTTTCGAATGCTAAATCAGGATTTTCAATTGTTTTATTTATCTTGCAAAATGCTGCCAAGTGGATAAAGACGTCTGGCTTTTCTTTTAATTTTATTTTATCTATGTCAATAATATTTTCTCCATCCCTTGCATCAATCAACAAAATCGTTTCATGTCCCAGTTGTTTCAATCTTTCAAGAAGAAAACTTCCGATAAGTCCTTTGTGTCCTGTGAGAACAAATTTCATAAAAATTTCAGACGAAAATCTTTTAAGTATCTTGTGAATTTTATTATCTCCAACTAACTTCTACTTCATCTGTTCTTTGTCTTGGTTTTATTTCTAGATCTTGCGCTTTCTTTCCAGGGAATTTTATTCCAGAGTTGAACATTTTTTCTCCAAGAAATGCAATCATTGCGCCGTTGTCAACGAGAAACTGATTTTCTGGAAAAAAGAATTTTGCTTTTCTTTCTTTGCACATTATTTTGCACATTTCCTGCAACCTCTTGTTGCATCCGACTCCGCCACCGAGAAGCAATTCTTTTTTTCCAGTGTGAGCCAAAGCGCGCTCAGAAATTTCAACGAGCATTGCGAAAACTGTTTCCTGCGTTGAGTAAGACAAATCTTCTCTGCTGAATTTCTTTGATTCTATTTTTTGTTTTAAATTAGTTAAAATTCCTGAGAGAGCAATGTCCATCCCCTTGACTTTGTAAGGAAGCTCAATATAATTTTTCCCATTTAATGCGAGCTGCTCAATCTTTGGACCTCCAGGAAATCCTATATCAAGATATCTTGCAAAATTATCAAGAAAGTTTCCGACGCCGATGTCCAAAGTTTCTCCGAATATTCTGTATCTTCCTGAGGCGTATGCAATTATTTGCGTGTTTGCGCCTGAAACATATAACATCACAGGGTCTTTTGCTTTGGCTGTTTTTCCAATTTCCAAATGCGCGACGCAGTGATTTACAGGAATCAACGAGACATTTAATTTCTTTGAAAGATTTTTTGCAAATTGCAATCCAATGAGAAGACAGGATGTCAAGCCAGGACCTTGCGAAAATGCAATTCCTTGAATTTTACTTTCTTTTATTTCAGATATTCTTAGAGCTTCGTTATAAATCTCCTCGGAATATTTTTCATGATGCCTTGCGGCTTCTGAGAGGATTATACCTCCCTTTTCAGTTATATATGATTTTTTGACATTTGCAAGAACTTTTCCATTTTTTACAACTCCGACTCCAAAAGTGTGTGCCGTTGATTCAATGCCTAAAATTATTGACATATATTCTAAATTCGATATATGTTTATAAATAATTATCCCCAATTTGAAAAATGAACGAAAAAGGCAAATCAAATATATATTTTGCGCGATTGACTTTTTATAAAGATACGAACGCAGTTAAATTAGAAGTTAGACCAACAAAAAAAGGACGTAAAATTAAAAAAGTAATTGACATACCTGAAAATATAAATTCTCAAGAGTTGTATTGGGAAAAGATTAGAAACAGGTATATGAAAGGAACATTTGCAATCTATGAGAGAGCTCGGGATTCTAACGGGCAAGTTTATTATACCAACTCTGGAGGAACAATTTCTCACGAGAGTTTAAATCATAGGCTGGAAAGTTTGCTTATAGAATCTTTCGAAACAAAAATTAATTAAAAAATAAAAATAAATATTTTAGTTATCTTTTCTTTTTCTTTGTTGTCTTTTTGGCCTTTTTCTTTCTCTTTCCACCACGAGCCATGACGGCTTCGCAGACGTTTCCCTGTCCGTCAACATAGTAAAGATGTCCAGGCTTTCTCTTAACAACGTGCTTTACAAGTATTTTTCCCATTTTACCTCCTTTTTCCGGTCAATATTCTTGTTCAAGCATCAAGATGTATTTAAATCTTTTTACCGACGAAGAAATCGAGAATTTTTTTGTTTTTATTATTGAATGGTAATTCTATTATATGTGAAAAATTCTTTCTCGTCGATATTTTTCGTTCAAACGGCTTTGCAATTCTGATGTCAACGACTTTATTTTTTTTGTTTAGCCATAAAATCAAGAACGGGAAAAATACAAAGTACGAGGTCAGCGAGGAATTTTTTGGAAACACCTTTTTGAAAAAAAGATTTTTTGTGTTTCTTGTTCTCAATATCAACCCTGTGCTGAAAAACGGAACGTTTTTTACAGGAATTTCAATTTCCTTTTTTTTATATAATATTTTCATTTTTTAAAACTGCAATATTGCTTGTAGAAATGATTTATGTTTTTGTCGCAGACGAAATCATGGTGTTTGAAACCGCCGCCGAAAGTTTTTGGGATGTGCATTAGTTCGTGGATTATCGTCTTTAATTTATCTTCTTCGTCGAGCTTGTCAAATCTTTCCGATAAAAATTCAAGCGCATAATGCGCTTTCACTCCAACGGCTTTTTGCATAAGTTTTCCAATAGTGTGACAGCGTGCTATCGTTCCCTTCGAATTTGTTCCGTAACTTCTGAAACATTTCACTCTTTCCAAAATAACGTGAGGAAAAAGCATTTTTGACATCTCTTCAGCAATGAACTGAATGTCTGGAGCAGGTTCGTAACGCATTATAAATTAAACTCCCAAAAATTTAATTTTCCTTTTGCTGAAATAGGTTTTATTCTCTTTGCATTTTTTAATAGGAATCCATATTTTCCCCAAGAGGAATCGGCGAGATGCAAATTTTTGTCTTTATAAAATTCTTTTTCTGACTCATATTTTTTCATGTCAATTAATTCGGCTTCGCCGACTATAAATCCAAGAGGCAAATTATTGAAATTAAATTTTTTCATATTTTCTTTGTCAGGAATTTTTGAAGCGTGAATTAAAAATCTCCCGCGAAATTTTGTGTTCCACTTTCTCAATTCTATTTTCTTTTTTCCCTGTAAAATAAGTTCGGCAAACGGTTGTTTCAAAGAAAGAGTTTTCATTTTATTTATATTTTTTAGCAATTTAATTTTATTAATTTATCTTGTTACGATTTCAAGCGCATCTCTGTTTTTCAATTTGTAATCTTTTCCCAAAGCTCTCTTGGTTCTTGCATCAATTGCTTTTATGAAATTCTTTCCGAAATCTGTATGAAGGAAAAATGCAAAATCCAACGCTGTTGAGTTTGGAGGCAACAAAAAACAATCTGGAAGAATATTTCCTTTTGAATCCCCCAATTTCGTTGCTCCTGCGGGGAAAATTGCAACATAACCAAGAATCTCAAAGACGGCTTTATTTAGAATTTCCTGAACCCCTGTTCCAAATTCGTATTTTTCAAGAATATTCTTTTTTATTTTTTCCAGAGCATCTTCTTGTTTTGCGTTAAGTTTTTTCTTTATCGTGAAATTATTTTCCCCTGGAATATAATTTATCATCTCGTGTTTTGCAGCTTCTCTTAATGCAAGCTCGGAATCTGCGGAACACGGAATTATTGTAAGATGCGGAAATTTATTTTTTAATTTCTTGAAATTTTCATTTCCATTTTCCGTGTCGACTTTGTTTGCGGCAATTATCATCGGTTTGCTTTCTTCCCTCAAAGAAGAAATAAATCTCATTAATTTTTTTTCATCCCATTGGCTTGGTTTCTCCTTGAAACTTAATTTAAGCAAAACGTGTTTTACCTGCTCCTCGTTCACTTTCAAACCAGAAAATTGCTTTGCAACTGCCTCGGAGAATTTTATGTTTTCCATTTCAGTTTTTCTTGAAAAAGATTTCCACATTTTGCTTATTATATTAAAATACCATTTATTTAATTCATCTTCAAGAAAAGTTATGTCTTTTGTAACATCGTAGTTTTCAGTTTCTTTTCCGTTCTCGTCGGTTTTTCCAGATAAATCTACAATTTGAATGAAGACATCTGCTTGACGCAAATCGTCGAGAAATTGATTTCCCAAGCCTTTACCTTCTGAAGCTCCTGGAACCAACCCTGCGACATCCATTAATTCCACTGGAACAAATCTTTTATGATTCACGCAAAATCCGTGTTTTGGATTGCATTGTGTTTTGAATTCCTTGTCAATGCAGTCTATTTTGACATAGCCGATTCCGTGATTCGGTTTTATTGTTGTAAAAGGATAAGACGCGATTTCAACATCTGCCAAAGTCGCTGCTTTGAAAAAAGTGCTTTTTCCGACGCTGGGTTTTCCTACTAATCCTATCAGCATGGTAAGACACCTGTGGTTTCTTGACCATCAACTTCCCTTAACATTTCTCTCCCTTTATTTTTTTGTAAATTTCTTCAATTTTTTTATGGAAACTTTCAGGTGAGGAGTCGTTTGAAATATGAAAATCTGCAAGAGCCATACACTTTCCAACTTGCTGTCCGTCTTCTGGCTCTCCAATGCCGAAATCTCTTTCGTCCATTTTCAAGAATGTTTCCCAAGTCTTTGCATCACTTTCCTTGTTTCTTGAAACAACACGCTCGAATCTTATTTTTTGAGGAGCATCAATTGAGATTAAAACAAATCCAGGAATTTTTCTTAATTCTAAAACTTCCCCAGGATTTCTTATTCCATCAATTATATAATTTCCATTTATGTCTGTTTTTTGTATTATTCTTTTTATCCAAGCTCCAGAACCTTCATATTTTCTTACAAGATTTCCCAAATCCTGCAAGCTTTCCCTTGTTATAGGAATATTTATTTTTCCAGCTTCTTCTCTAACAACCTGAGAAATTGTTGTGTACTCAAATCCCTTTGATTTCAGATATTCAGCAACCATTCCTTTTCCCGATGCAATTCTGCCGGTTAAACCAATCAACATTTTATTTCAATATCCTCTTTATTTCTTGAATCTTTCCATTCAGAAGAAAATTGCACTGCGAAACCCGTTGGATTAAATTCAATCAGATTTCTGTTTTCACAAACGACTTCGTAATCTTCACAATAATTTTCTTCGTTGCAAATGGCTTTTGTGAATGAATATTGGAAATTTTCCTCTTCAATATTTTCGTTAAAATAAGATTGTCCGAGAACGAAAGTTAAAGCTCCGACTAAAATTAATGAAATTGCCAATGTGACATTTTTTTCCATAAATGTTTTTAGAAACAGATTTTTTAAATCTATCAGATTTCACTCAACTCAGATTTTATCTTTTCAACTTTTGACAGTTTATCAACGAGTCTTTCTTCCCTTGATGATAATTTCTTTCTTTTGTCCCTGAGAAGATTTTCTCTTTCCGTGAGTTTGGCTATCCTTTGCTGAAGTTGTTTTTCAAATTCCCGATATGTTTCAAGAGTTTTATCCCCGCTTTTCATCTGTTCGTTGACGTTTCTTTTTTCCTTGTTAATATTGGATATTTCCTTGTTCAAATCTGTCAAAGCTTCGCGAATCATGCTCTTGTCCCGAGATATTTTCTTGGACATTTTTTTTGGGATCTTGACTTTTTTGCGCCTGGCTTTCTTCACCATCTCTTTTTTAGCCATTTTATATCAAATTAATTCAAATTTATAAAGATTATTACCCAGCTTTTTTTGACAACCTCTTCTCGACTTTTTTGTAAGAGTCCTTGCTTATGTACCCCTCGGAATATGCGCGCTTCAATGTTCCCAGCTTTGCTTTTATTTCCTGTTTTATCTGCGCTTTTGCAACCGCCTTTGCATACGTCTGCTCCCTCCACTTTTTTATTCTTTTTTCCACTTCCACATCTCTTTTTTTGCCGGATAATTTTTTCAACTCAATTCTCTGATTTTTTTGCTCCCTTTTTATTTCCTTTAATACCTTGTTTCTAGCGTCGGAATAATCTCGGTTTATTTTTTCTTTTTCTCTTTTGCTTTTTGCGCTTTTAAGCAAGGATTCTTTTTGTTTTTCTATCCTGTTTGCGTAGAACTTTAATTCGGATTTTTGCTGTTCCTTCAATTTTGAAACAAGCTTATCTCTTTCGCTTAGAATATATATTATTATTCCAACTATTATGAAGAGAATTACTAAAATTGCCGCGATGAAAATGTCCTCGTTCAAAAAGTCGGCGGCGGAGAACTTGTTTGAAACTGTGAAGAAATAGCTCGCTGTGCTTGTCGAGTTTTGATATTTTAGAATCGCGGCAAAAACATAGTTTCCTTCTTTGACGTTATCGGCTATTTGAACGGTTTTTGTTATTGTTGATTTTGAACCTATGGCGATGTTTTCATTTTCCTTAAAAATTGGCTCTCCGTCAAGATTTATAACTTTGTATTCAACATCGGATGAAAGAGTCTCCGTGTTTTTCAAATTGAAGAAATTGACTCCTGCAACTAAGTTGCTTCCTTTTTTTATTTCCCTGTATTTTGAATCAACGTCCATGTTTATTGCAAAATAAGGGTCCAAGGAAATTATTTCAAGAATTACAGGAATAATTTCCTCGCTGTTTTGCGATTTTATTTTCAGAGAACCAGCGTAAACGTCTGGGCTTGAATTTTCTCCAATAAATGTTATTGTAATTTCTTTTGCTTCATTGGAATCCAAAGAGAAACTTTCTTCACTTAAAGAGATTAAATTTTTCAAGTCAGTCATTTCTATATTGAAATCATTTTTTTCTTGGCTTTCAATTGTGAAAGTGCTGTTCAAGCTCTCACCTTCTTTTATTATGGATTTGATAAGAATTTTGTCTGTTGTAAAATCGGAAGTTGAGGAGAAATTACCATAATAAATAAAAAACAAAATTGGGAGCATTAAAACTAATATCCCAATCAAAATTAGGATTAACCTCTTTTCCATTTTATTATTTTTTAATGGAAAGCGAGCGAATTTGTGAAGCTCTTTTCCATTTATCAAATATTCTTATTTTCTTTATAATTCTTTGCAATCACGACGAGGATTACGAGAATGAATATTGCTATTGCTAAAATTATCAAAAATATTGAACTGAATAAAACACTTGCCCCTTTTTCTACAACTTTGAATTGATGGCTTGCAGTTGCAATTCCACCAGAGTAGATAACTTCAATTGCTACTATGTAATCTCCGACTTGTAATTCTGAAGAATCAAATTCGTGCTCGAAAGTTTTTTCCCTTAAAACTGCGAGAGTTTCCGAACTGCTTCCATAAGTGTTTCCTTCAAAATCGCGGATTTCATATTCGATAACGATGTCAACTTCTTCCTGCAATCCCGCTTGAAGCAAAGTTATTTGTCCGTTAAGTTTCTGTCCTTGCGTTATCGTTCTTTCAGCAAGTTCTATTGAAACGTCAAACAAACTGAATTCTTCGTTTACATTCAATGCAAACGGAATTTCATTTTTTAATCCCTGATGGTTAAAAACAATTTTTCCAGTCACGATTCCTGGTTCGTTTGGAGGAATTATTTGGAAGTTGAAACTTGTGGATTCTCCTGGGACTAAAATTAAATTTGTGTTTTCAAAGAAAACTATTTCATTCAAATTTACAAGAGATATTTCTATGTTTAATATTTCAGTCCCGATATTTTCCAAAGAAATTCTTGCCGAGCTGTTTATTCCAATTGTTCCAGGCAATCCAAAGGAAGTTGGAGTTATTTTTAATGAAGAAATTTGATTTACTATCGAGGAGATTGAACCTCCGCCTCCGCTTCCAGAAGAACCTGCCGATGCTGAAGGTGTTGAGGTGGTTGAAGGAGTTTCTTCTACAGTTGGAATCAAAGGAAACCAAAAGCTTTTTCCTGTAAAGGTTGTGCTGGAAATATTTCCAACTCCCTGTTGGTATGTTGTTGTAGTTGTTGCAGAATAAGAGGAACTTGTTCCGTTGCTTCCCGAGGAACCTTGATGATAACTTTCTATTGAATACGAAGAAGAGGATGCGTTGTCTGCGGAGA
>CAYINP010000021.1:0-9227 GCA_964364785.1 Candidatus Woesearchaeota archaeon
CACAATAAACTATAAAAACGCCTTGCCTATTCCATATAAATGGCTGCAAAGGGGGGAAAACAGGCAAAAGAGGAAATAGTTCTTGAAACAAAAAATTTCTTCGATTCTTACAAAAAAGAAGTCGGGGACTCTCTTAGAAAAGGAAACAATGTTATTTATCTTGATTTCCAAAAGCTCTCAGAATTTTCAAACAATCTTTCTGATGAAATTCTTTCAGACCCAGAAGAAACCCTGAGGCTTATGGAACTTGCAATAGAAGAATCTGGATTAGTTTCAGATGTGAGAATAAGATTGACAAATCTTCCAGAAAGTCAAATGTTGAAAGTTAGAAATATTCGTTCAAAACATCTTAATGAATTAATTGTTGTTGAAGGAATTATTCGTCAGGCTTCAGATGTTCGTCCTCAAGTTGTAAACGCAAAGTTTGAATGCCCTTCCTGCGGAACAATTATTGCCGTTTTGCAAATGGAAAAAAAATTTCACGAACCATCTCGTTGTTCTTGCGGAAGGCGCGGAGGTTTCGCATTGAAAAGCAAAGAAATGGTCGATACCCAGAGATTAGTTGTTGACGAGGCGCCAGAATCCCTCTCAGGAGGAGAGCAGCCAAAGAGAATAAACATTTTTGTAAAAGAAGATTTAGTCGAGCCAAAAATGGAAGAAAGAACAACGCCAGGAAGCAGAATAAGAGTAATAGGAATTTTAAAAGAAGTCCCCGTTCCTTTGAACACCGGTGGTTTATCCACAAGATTCGAGCTCGCGATTGAAGCAAATAATATTATTCCATTGGAAGAAACTTTTGAAGAGCTTGACATAAGCGAGGAAGATGAAAAAAAAATAATTGAACTATCAAGAGACCCTGCAATCTTTGATAATCTTGCAAAATCAATAACTCCAAGTGTCTGGGGTTATGAGGAAATAAAAAAATCTCTCGTTCTCCAATTATTTGGCGGAGTAAAAAAAGTTCATACTGATGGACAAAAAAGTCGTGGAGACATTCATATACTTTTAGTCGGAGACCCAGGAGTTGCGAAATCCGTAACATTGGGTTTTATGGCGGAGATTTCTCCGAAAGGAAGATACGTCGTCGGTAAATCCGCATCTGGAGCTGGTTTAACAGCAACTGTTGTTCGTGACGAATATCTTCGTGGTTGGTCTTTGGAAGCGGGAGCAATGGTTCTCGCAAACAAAGGTTTAATTTGCATAGATGAATTGGAAAAAATGGATCAGCAAGACAGAAGTTCGATGCATGAGGCAATGGAACAGCAAACAATTACAATTTCAAAAGCAAATGTTCAAGCGACATTGAGAGCAGAAACTTCTGTTCTCGCAGCGGCAAATCCTAAATTCGGAAGATTTGATCCGTATCAACCGATAGCCCAGCAAATAGATTTGCCTCCAACACTTATAAATAGATTTGATGTAATTTTTACATTGCAAGATATTCCAGACAGAGAAAAAGACAAGAAAATTGCAATGCATGTTTTAAGCGAACACACTAAGGAAGGAAAAGATATGTTCATACCCAGAGAAATATTTAGAAAATATGTTGCTTACGCAAAACAAAGGGTCCATCCAAAATTAGGCAACGAAGCCGTTGAAGAAATTCAAAAGTTCTACGTCGATTTAAGAAATCGTCCCGTTAAATCTGAAAGCGCGTTGCGCCCGATTCCAATTTCAGCAAGACAGCTGCAGGCATTAATAAGAATGGCTGAAGCATCTGCAAAATTAAAATTAAGCAATGTCGTTTCCAAAGAAGACGCAAAGGTTGCAATAAATTTGATGATGTATTTCTTGGAAAAAGCAGGTTACGACAGCGAAACTGGAGATATTGACATAGACCGAATCGGCGGAAAATATCCAAATTCGCAAAGAAATAAAATTCATATGGTTTTGCAAAAAATTGAAGAACTGGAAAAAGATTTTGGAGAACAAATTCCAATAGAAGAATTAGAAAAGGCATTTAAGGGAAAAATAACTGAAGTGGAATTTGAAGAAACATTAATTAAATTAGAGAGAGACTCAATGATTTACAGGCCGAACGGAAAAGTCTCTAGAATTAAAGGAAGATAAAATGGCGGAAGAACAGCAATTCAAAAGAAATGTTGCATATAAATTGAGAATTTCAGATTTGGCAAATAGAAATCCTATTATGGATGGCGAAAGATTTTCTCACATTGATATCGACGGGAAAAAAATAGTCCGCGTGAATATTATAGGAAGCGTCGTCGACAAATATGCAAGCGAAGGAGAAAAGAAATTCTTATTCTTAACATTAGACGACGGTTCTGGACAAATAAAATTAAAATCTTTCAGCGACGACGCTGAAAGATTTTCCTGGGTTTCACAAGGACAAATAGTCGCCGTGATTGGAGTTCTGAGATTTTTCAACAACGAAATTTACATTGCTCCGGAAATTGTCCGGGAGTTTGACGCAAAATATCTTCTTATAAGAAAACTTGAATTGGAAAAGAAGCAAAAGAAATCTCCCGTAAAGATAATTCAAGAAAACCTTTCAGTTAAGGACAAAATAATAGATTTGATAAAATCCTCTGATTTAAACGGCGGAATTGATTTGGAGAAACTTATTTTTAATCTTAACGGAAATCCTCCAGAATTAATAAACAGTGAAATTCAAAAACTTCTTGAAGAAGGCGTTGTCTTTGAGCCTCGCCCGGGAAGAATAAGGTGGTTGGGGTAAATTTAAAAATATTAAAATATTGGATTATAAATGAAAAAGAACGCTTCTAAGAATTTTATTATAATACTTGCTGTTTTGTCAATTTTAATTTTAGGAATTTTTTTAATCAATGCCGCTTTAAGTGTTTCAATAAAGTCGCATGTTGGAAATAATGTTAAAGTTAAAATTAACAACGCTGAAAAAACTTTGCAGGATGCAATAACTGGAGCAAGTGGAAATCTGTTAATCAATGATAAACTCTCTCCAAGAACTTCATCTTCTCCGGCAATAATACCTAATCCCGGACAAAGTTCAGATAGTATTATGATTAAAGTTGGAAGTTTTGAAGGAAGCCTTACAACTGCGATAGGAACTATTGGCCTTTGCGGCGCTTCCGGAAATAGTTATTCAGGAGCCTTAGCGGGAGGACAGCATAAGGCAGACGAGATAGAAGTTACTGTTGGAACTGAAACAAAATCCTTACAGCAATTTGCAAATGAACAAAAACTTTTGTATACGATAAATAATGAAATATCTTGCGATGCACCTAGTGATTCCTTGAAATACAAAGACTCTTGCGGAAGACCGGGAAGTCTTGTAAATTCTTGTCCAGATAAGGGTTCTTGTTCTGGGCTTACTGCATATAATACTGTTGGCTCATGTCCTTCCGGAGAAAAGGACTGTAAATATACAACAGTATCTTCTGTAACTTGCACTGCTTCCCCTTGCACGGCATGGGTTTATGGAAATCATTATTGTCAAGGCGACGGTGTATCTAACAATAACTATGCGGTGAGCAAGACAAGAACATGCTACACTCCTTCTTGTTCAAATGGAGTATGTGGTTCCAGCAGCTATTCTGAGACGCAAGAGGTAGCAGTATCATGCGGTGCTGGAATGAAATGCAGTTTGGGAGATTGTTACGGAGTCAGTTGGACAAATGTCGCAGGAACATGTGGATCCTCAGGCGGAGAAACTTGCGCAGATTATACTTCTGCTAAAAATGACGTATATTATTGTGATGCCACAAGAAACAGCGCCTGCACAGATGTGAAGGTTGGCAGTGCGTGTCCTTATCCTCGTTCAAATTCAAGACAATATTCTTACAGAGCAGTATCGTGCAACGCTCCTTAGTTCTCATTTATCTTTTTAAAAATAACCTTTTATCTTCCAAAATTTCTCACAACAAACTTAATTCATCCAACTTTTTTAAAATTCACTTCCCCTTAAACAATCTCTTAAAAAATCCTTTCTCTTTCCAAACTTATAACGGCAATTATTTAAACTTGTTTTATTAGATTATGACGGGAAACCCGTGTTCCTTATGATAAAATCCGCAAAAATTTAAGAATGGAGCAAAAAATAATGCAAACAGTCAACAGAATAAAAAAAGATAAAGATGCAATTGCGATTATGCTTTTCGGTTCTTATGTAAGAAATAAAAAATATGCAAGGGATATTGATATATGCGTCTTTCTTAAAGGCGGCGATGATAAAAAAATGTTTAAAAAACGGCTCAATTACATGAAAGGCGTACCAGACAAATTTGACATACAAATATTCCAACAGCTTCCTTTGTATGTCAGAATAAATGTTTTGAGGGATGGCAAAATTTTATACCTGAAAAATAAAAAAAGGCTTTACAATTTGGCTTACGAGACTTTGAAAAGCTACGCCTTTTTTGAAAAGTATTATCTTGATTATATCAAGCAGATTGAAAAATGAAAATCACAAGAAACGAAGAAATCAGAAAAAAGTTGAGAGAAATAGGCGATTCTTTGTCAGTCATAGAAGAGAATATGCCTTCTGATGCTGAAGAATTTGAAAAAATGGGGTTGGTTAAAGAAGGGATATATAAAAAATTAGAATTTGCCATAGAGAATGTTATTGACATTTTAAACATCCTTAACAGTGACCTTTCTTTAGGGGTGCCATCAGATGAAGACAGCATAATAAAAAATCTCGAAAAAAAAGGGACCATAAACAAAGGACTTGCAGATAAAATAATGGAAATGAAAGGTTTTAGAAATATCCTTGTTCATAGGTACGGAGATATAAACGATAAACAGGCATTTGAAACCATTAAAGAAAATTTAGATGATTTTGTTTCCTTCAAAAAGGAAATTTTAAAAATTCTAAAATAAGATTTCACTTCCCTCTAAAAAATCTTTTCAAAAATCCCTTTTCTTTTTTGTTAAACCAGTACGCCGCCAAAATCAAAATCACAAGTCCTGCAAGAGATAAAACAAATTTGAGCCAATCGTCGGTGAATCTCCAGTAAGTTCCAGTTCCATAAACAATCATGCCGACTCCGCCAAGCATTAATCCCGCAGAAACAGATTCCAAACTCATTATAAGAGCGCCTGCAAGAATTATAAGAACTCCAATAGGCAAAGCAGTAAGGAAAATTTTCTTGAAATAAGCCTTTTCCGCATTTTCCAATTCTTTTTGACAAGGAGTATAATCATAATTGCAATACCCTCCTTCTACAGGAACGGATTTCGCGCCCCCATTTGTATCAACGACAACTTGCGGAGAATTCTCAATCCAATTTCCGCCTTCGGCTTCGCACATTGTCTGATTAATCAAATTAATTGGACAATAATCTCCATACTCTGGAACTTCTCCGTAAAGAGTCGATAATCCGTATATTCCCACGAACATTGTCAAAATAAAAATCGCAATTCCGAAGATTATGTTTTTTATATTAAGCATTCTTTAGCCAAAGAAAAAAAGTTTATAAATTATTCTTCGTATTCTTTTTTAACTGTAAATTCTCCAAAACCCGCTTCTTCGTATGCGCGGGCTAATTGAGTTGCTTCGTTTAATCGGTTTGGTTGGTAAACACGGATACGGTTCTTGGAAGGGTCATGAACGAATATATAAGAATGTGAATATCCTGAATATCCTTCCCCAATCTCCTTCGCCCAAATTACTGCCTCTATTGAAAAGTCAATCCGCTCATTTGTAATAAGTCTCCGCGATGAATCGCCCAGATATATAGTTAAGTAATAACTCTCAAAATCCCCTCCCGCAGAAACTCTTTTCTTTTTGTTTTCAAAAAAGTCCCACAAAGAAGGAGCAAACATATCCTCTGCAATTCCTTTAAATCTCTGGCATAATTGTCCAAACCTTATAGATTCTTCCTCTGCCTTCTTTTTATTATCTATATTCTTTATCTGCTCCTGCGTCAACCCCTCAAGTTTAACCATATCTAAAATCTCAAAAATACATTTATAAATCCTTTCTTCAATTTCTTTCAATGGATACATACGAAAAACTTCTCGACGAAGCATTCAAAAAAGTGAAACAGCACGGAAGCGGAAGCGGGGAAAGATTTGAAATCCCAAAAATCTCAGGACATTTCGAGGGAAAGAAAACAATCTTCACAAATTTTTTCCAAATTGCTGAACATCTCAGAAGAAGTCCTGAGCATTTTCAAAAATATATTCTGCGCGAACTCGCAACGCAGGGACAAAGGGAAGGCGATAGATTGGTTCTTAACAATAAAATTCCGAGCGAAAAAGTGAACGAGAAAATAAGTCAATACGCGAAAGAATTTGTAATTTGCAGGGAATGTGGAAAACCCGACACGGAATTGCTCCGCGAAGACAGATTGACTTTTATAAAATGTTCAGCGTGCGGAGCAAAACATTCTGTGAGGGGAAAAATTTAAGCAACTTTTTTTTCTAAAATCTCAACCTCTCTTTCCAAATCAGACAATATCTGACGCTCTTTTTTCTGAGAGTCTGCTACAACCTCAAAAGAGAAAAATTCATAACTTGGTCCTCCCGGCGCAGTAACGTGATATCCTTTCACTGTCACCGTTGCGCCATTCAAATGAAATATGTCATAACGAGTAGAACTCATGCTTGAGGTGTCTCTGAAAATATCGAGAATGTGATGGCCCCTTTCTCTTAAACTTTCACGCGTTTGCTCATAGACAGATTTATTTCTATAACCCAAACTTCTCCCTGACTTGGTTTCCATGCAAATAAAAATATTCTGTTACTTTAAATAAATTTCCGTGTTTTTTGGATAAAACAAATCTTTAAAAACAAATTTTCCATTCATATTAAATCTAAAATCCGAAAGGAGGTATTAAAATGGCTTTACAAGGAAGATGCATGAGGTGTAAAACCAACAGGGAAATGAAAAGCCTGAAGTTGGAGAAGACAAAGAGGGGAACCTATTTGGCTAGAGGAATTTGCACAAAATGCGGAACAAAGATGGCGAAGATAATGTCAGTTGAACAAGCTAAGCAATATTTGTAAGAAGTTTAATAAATGAAAAATTTATTACTCTTGCATGTACGTTAAAATACACAAATCTTATAGAAACGTCGTCGCAATCTGTGATTTGGAATTAATGGGAAAAAGATTTGAATCTGGGATTTTCCAGCTTGATGTAAAGGAAAATTTCTTCAGGGGCGACAAAGTCTCCGAAGACGAAGCCATTTTAATAATGAGACGGATGTTAGCCGAAGACGCCACATTTAACATAATCGGAGAGGAATCAATAAACGCCGCAATCAAGGCGGAAATTATTTCTGAGGACGCAATAGGAAATATTGCAGGAATTCCGTTCGCGATGTTGCTGGGTTGAATCGCAATTTCTAATTCATAATATTTTTAAGTATTAATCAAGAAATAGAACTATGCTAGAATCTTTATGGATGGTTTTGGGAAAAATTACTTACGCTTTGATTGATTTGACATGGCTTGAGTTAGTTTTGTCTCTGATATTTACAATCAATGGAGGTAGAATCAAATTTACCTTAGATTTTGGAATGAGCAAGTTTAGAACAACAACATTATATGTTTCTATTTTTTTAATAATAGGAGTTCTATCATTTCTAATTATGAATACCCTTCAAGACAAAATAATTTTATTGTTATCTTCTATAGGATGGCGTTTAATTCCAACATTTATTATGCTCTTGGGTTTTGATATCTTCTGGGTAACAAAAGTTGTTTTAGGTAGAAATTGGGATTTCAAATTAGTGATAACATCAATAATTATATTTTTTATAGGATTTATAACTTTATCTTTAAGTTATATAACTTAGTCAAAGAACTACTGCAAATCCCATAAACAATTTTTCTTTTCAGCCAATCTTCTTCTCGGAAATGACTTTCAAAATCTTGTTCGCGGTTTTGCTCGCATCCAAAATCTCTATTTCTATCGGCAAACCGTCTTTGTTATAATGAGTTATTATGTTCTCCCTTTGTTCTGCAAAATCGGGGTTTTCATTTCCCAATACAATCGTCAAAATATCCATTTCAGCATCATATTTATATTCCATATCTTTTTCTCCTTGATTTATACACTGTTACGACGGTTTTTATTCTTTTTCTTTCTTCAACAATGACTCTTAAAACATATCCGTTCAAAATAAAATTGTAAACCTTTCTTTCATCGTACCCTTCAAATATGGCATTTGGATTTTTCAGGCACTTTTCCAAAGTTTCTTCATCAACATCGTATTTTATCATTCTCTCCCTTGCATGATCAGAAATAACAAAATCCATTCAATTTAATACCGTTAAGTTGTTTTAAATTTTCCCACACTAACTTTTATAAACAATTTTTCTTTCCCATTTTCATGCCTGAAGATTTCAAAGATTTAACCGTCGTCGAAGAAAACGAAGATGACGAAACACAAAAGATTGCTCGTGCGCCCTTGCCGAAAAAAAATGAAGTTATAGGAATCCTAGATCAAAGATTAGGCGGAAACAAGATGATGATTAGCTGTTTGGACGGAAAGAAAAGAAATTGCCGCGTTCCTGGAAGATTGAGAAGAAAACTCTGGCTTCGCCCTAACGACGTTGTTATGGTTGAGTTGTGGGAATTGGATAAAGACAAGGGAGACATAATTTACAAATATCGCCCCAACCAGATTGAATGGTTGAAGCAAAACGGACATTTGAAAACTACGGGAAATTCTTTTTAAAATTTTATCACAATAAACCTTATAAATGAAAAATAACTCTGACTAACATGGGCGGCGGTTTAAGAGAAGGAATTGATGCAGGATTCTATAGAAACGCAGATGGAGAAATTGGGGTTGACGGTCTCGGAAGAATTTTTTACGATTCCGCAAATCCAAAGATACGGGAAGAATATTTCAAATCTCCAGCAACAAAATTTTATGAAGCATTAAGAGGTTACGTAGTTAATATTGTTTCCAGATTTAAAAAACAAAAAGATATTTCTTCAAGGCTTTAATCAAAACCCTTTTAATTCTCTGTTTCTTGTCTTTTTCAATGAAAAAACTCATATCCGAGAAAATTGCGAGAATTTTAAAAAACAAAAGAACTCTTGAAAAAGAACTCGGCATTAAAATAACAAACAGCGGAAAAGAAGTTTCAATAACTGGAGATTCCATTGATGAATATGTCGCCGAGAAAGTCCTCGAGGCATTAAATTTGGGTTTCCCGCTTATGGTTGCCTTGGAAATAAAATCCGAAGAATTCACTTTTGAAATCATAAACATAAAAGATTACACGAAAAAAACAGATTTCCCGAGGATAAAAGCGAGAATAATCGG
>CAYINP010000022.1:0-5885 GCA_964364785.1 Candidatus Woesearchaeota archaeon
TAAGAAAGTCTATTTTTAAACTTATTTAAATCTCGAAGATTTTTCCCTTTCTGCTTACATTTATTACACGAGTGTTTCCTATTTTGTCCTCGACACCCGCAGCTTCGTGAATATGCGCGCAGATTGCAATATTTGGCTTGAATGTTTCAATCGCTTTTCTCACTGCTTTTGAACCATTGAAACCAGAAAATTCTGATTTTGTTCCTTCTGGATGTATATGCGTCACAAGAATTTTCTTTTCAAGATTTTTCACGGATTCATTTCCTTTTTTTAGAAGCTTGTAAATTTCAGAATCGTTAATGGTGTGGATTCCTATATCCGCGCCTCCGGCGCCGAAAATTCCGACGTTGTTTTTGATGAAAGAATATCCGTGAATGCTTTTTGTTGGGCTGTAAATTTCTGCCAATAAATCTGTCGTTGCGACACCCTCGTGGTTTCCAGGAATTAGGAGAACTTGTTTTTTTAAATCAGTAAATGGTTTTATTACGTCTTTGAATTCCTGCTCTGCAAAAGTTATATCTCCCGCTAAAATTACAACATCAACATTCTCGTCTTTTGCCTGTTTTGCCAATTTCTTCATCAGCGTTGAGTCGCCGTGAATATCTCCAATAGCGAGAATTTTTGTTTTTTTGTTTTCTTTTGACATGAGAATTAATAATGATGAGGGTTAATAAGATTTATTGGATTACCTCGTATTCTATTTCTATCTGCTCTCTTTTGTTTCTTGCAGTTTCTATTTCAAAATTTCTTTTTAACATTCTTTTATGAGTTCTCTCAGTTAAATCGTATTCGTCAACCTCTTCCGCTTCAACTCTTTCATATTGGACTTTAATTTTTCTTTTTTTGTAGCAAATATAGATTCCCGTAATTGTAACTGCAGTTATTCCTGCGCCAAGCATGGCAGCGATTTCTTCAAGATATTCCATATTATTTTTTATTGAAATTATTTTTAAATCTTCCGTTTGTCACCACTTCTTCATCACAGAAATTTCTCATTCAAAAGATTTAAAAGCCCCTCGTCTACTGAATAATATACAACAGAAAATGGATATTACAACAACATTCGCTAAAAGGGAAATGCCTGAGGACAAAATAAAGGATAATTTTGACATATTTTTCAGAAGAAAACCCGCGTTGATTCTTGTTTCACTTAAGAAGAATTCTAGGATGAGATATGGAAGCATTCTTGCGAAAGAAGTTGATTGCACTTACAGTCATGCGGTAAAAATCTTGCAGACTTTGGAAGATTTGGGCTTGGTTGTTTTTGAAAAGAGAGGAAGAATAAAAGTCATTCAGCTTACAAAGAAAGGAAAAGAAGCGGCTGATGCTATTGAGAATATCCAGAAATTAATTAAGTGATTTCAATTTTATTTCATCTTGGAAAGCTCAGAGAAAGAGGATTTTTTATTTAATATGAAATCATTCTTGCGGGAGATTTTGATTCAAAATGCATTCCTTCTGTCAAGCCGTGTCTCCTGTAGAACTCGGGATTTTTGCGGTTCATCATTATTTCAAATCTTGTTGAAATTCCTTCAAGCAGCAGATAAACTTCCCCCAAGGAAGTCAAATTATAACTTACTATTTTAGGTCTTCCATTTACTATTTCAACAGTTTCATCTCTTACAGTTGTTCCATATCTTACTTCTCCTGCAGGTTTGTGAAGCACGGGAAATTTTCTCATGAGTTTTTTCAAAATCCAGAGATTTTTAAACTTTTACTTCTTACGATAAATATGGTTTTGCAATATAAGCTGAAAAAAGAAACCAGATGGAAAAAATATCCTGGAAAAGGGAAAATGAAAATCGCGGTTTCAAAGTGCGATTTTAGATTGTTGAATTCGGAGAAAACGAAAGTTCTTGTTCAGAAAGGTTCTTATGAAAGAGTTATGAAGAGGTTCAGGCAGATTGAGTTTTTTAAACATAGGGGATAATTTTTAAATGAATTTATTTTGTCTTGTGAATGAAAAGACTTATAGACAAAATAAAAAACGTCTCCTCTGTTGATGTAATCGCACCAATGGCAATTGTTGTTTATTCAGTTATAATAGCAGCAAGTTTCGCGTATATTGCCCATAGAATAAGTTTATCTTTTGAAAATTCTTACAAAAGTGAGATTGAACGTTCTTATCAGAGTTTTAGATAATTATTTCTTCTTTCTTTTTTCCCATCTTTTCCACTCGGCGACGGGCGCCTTGGATCTGCTTGAAAGCCTTCTTAGAATAATCTTTCTTAATTCGGTTGATTTTACTCTTTTGTTTTTGTAAAGTTTTATAATCGGCAAAGCAACTTCCTTCAACAATTCTTTTCTTTTTACCACTGGAACTTTTGCATCTTTTGCAGTTTTTTCAATCGCCTTTTTTATTTTTGAAGGACTGAAAGCTTGAGTTTTTCCGCCTCTTTTTACCACTACCATGCTGGAATATATATTTTGCAGTATATAAATATTATGTTGAATAAAAATAAAAAGTCAATTATCAAATCGTTTTATGGTTGAAGAAAAAATCATAATAAATGTCGGCTCAAGAAACCCTGTAAAAATCGAGGCTGTTCGAGAAATTATTTCTGAATATCCTTTTTTGAATCCTTTTGATTTGAATTCTTTGGAAGTTTCTTCGGAAATTTCAGAACAACCAAGAGGAATTGAGGAAATAATCAAGGGAGCGGAGAATAGGGCGAGAAATTCATTCATGATTTGCGATTACAGCATCGGTTTGGAAAGCGGATTGTTTCAAATTCCTTATTTTAAATTTGTTGGCATCGCCGTCTGTTCAATTTATGACGGGGGGAATTTTCATTATGGTTTCTCCGAAGGATTTGCAGTGCCTCCTAAACTTGCAAAACTCATCAATGAAGAAGGTTTGGATTTAAGCCAGGCAGCGAAAAAAGCAGGAATGACAGCAAGCAACAAAATAGGATATGAAAAGGGAATAATAAACATTTTAACCAACGGGAGATTTGTAAGAGCGGATCAGATAAAAAGTTCTTTGCAAATGGCTTTGATAAGTTTGGAGAATCCTGATTTGTACAGATAAAATGACCCCGATGGGATTTGAACCCACGACACCTAGATTAAGAGTCTAGTGCTCTACCAAGCTGAGCTACGGAGCCATCAGTCTCCTACTCATTTCCCTCACTTGCGTTCGGTAAAGAGCTACGGAGCCATTTGAGAAATAGGATTTCTTTCTTTTAAAAATCTTTTATAGAACATATTTTTAAACTTATTTTCCCTTTTTTGCTTATGGGAATTCTTATAAGAAAATATCACGGCGCGCGCGCCTTTACGGGAATGGCGAAACTTTCTTTTGTTATATTTTTTTCGTCGCTGGCGGCTTCTTTAACGGACACCATCTGGGCAGTTTATTTGAAGGGCTTTTTGCACAGCGATGCCCTAGTTGGATTTTATTCAGGCTTTCTTTCTGTTCTTGCATTTATTTCTTTTTTTGTTCTTGTTCCGTTGATTGAAAAGTCCAAGAAATCTTCAATATATTCCGTAGCCTTATTTCTCATTGGCGTTCTTATACTTGTTCTTTCAATTAATAAGAATCTTATAATCTTTATCATTCTTTCAATTGCAATTACAATACTCATAACAATAAAAATTACGGCTTTCGGGATAATAGTAAGAGATAAGTCAAATAAGGAAAAAGTTTCAGAAGACGAAGGAGTCATTTATTCATTCAATAATACAGCGTGGGTTATCGGGCCTTTGATTGCAGGATTGGTTCTTATTGATTTTGGAATGCCAATAGTTTTTGTATCGTCGTCTTTGCTTATTTTTATTTCATTTATTCTTTTTAAAATATCAAATATAAAAGATTCCAACATTATGAAAAAAGCTTATGGAAATGTTTTTTCCAACCTCGCTGATTATTTTAACAATAAAGACAGAGTTATTTCTTACATTCTTGGTTCCGGAGTTACTTTTTGGTGGGTTCTTATTTATCTTTATACGCCGCTTTTGATGATTGAAAACGGGCTTCCAACTTCCTCAATTGGAATATTTTTATTTGCGGCGGCGGCGCCCCTGATTGTTTTGGAATATCCTTTTTCTAAAATTGCGGGGAAGTTCGGCGCGAAGAAATTATTTGCCTTGGGATATTTTATTGCTTTAATCGCATCGTCAATGGCTTTTGTTTTTATTGAACAAATTTATGTTGCGCTTGGCTTCTTGGTTTTTGGAAGCGTTGGTTTGGCTATGCTTGAGCCGACGACAGAAGCATATTTCTTTGATTTGCTGAAAAATAAAAAGGATGAAAATAAATTTTACGGACCTTATAACACCGCGATTGAAACTGGTTTAATTGTAGGAAAATTAGCGCCTGCGGCGCTGCTTTTAATTTTGCCTTTCAAATTTATTTATATCTTATTTGCAATAATTTTATTGGGATTATTTTTGCTTTCTTTCAAAGCAGTTAATATTATTGAGGGGAAAAAGAAATAATTATCTTTTCCCACCACCTTCTCCCCGACCACCCGCCCCTTAAAATATGAGGAAATTAATTGAAAGATATTATTTCTAAAATTAATTTTAATATGGATAAAAATTTGTAGATTTTATCTAGATTTAACTTTTGTTTTTTCATACACAACAATCAAAAATTTCTGATTGATTTTGGACTTGGGCGAGAATTATTTGCTTTAATTTTAGCTTTTTTACCTTGTCTTTAAGTTGCGTTTGCTTGTTTGTTAAAATAAATTTGTATTTGCAGTTGCTTTTTGGTGACTTTGTTTAGCTCTATTGGTGCTTATCTCAAAAATAGTCTTTAATATTCAGTAGTTTCTTATCCTTCTTTCACAATGTAACTTATCTATATTCTCTCCAAGTGTGCTCGCACTTAGTGCATTTGAAGAATTTTGTTTCGGCTTCGTCGCCTGAACGCGTTTGAACTGTCCAGAAATAACATTCATCGTTCTTGCACTTCTTGCAAATTTCTGCGACTTTAGGAAATGCTTGAGCGTCTTTGCTTGAAACAACAACAATCTCGGAACCTTCTTGAATTTTTTCGCTGGTGTTCAATTTAACCTTATCTTTTGTGGAATAATTGCATCTCGCGCAACCGTAGTTTTTTGCCTTTTGAATCAGAACAGCGCCGCATTTTGGACAGAATTCCATTGTTATTTTTACTCCTTCTAAGATAATTTATTTAAAAACTTTTCTTAAAGCCAATATCATTAAGAGAGAGTAACTATTGTTAATTTTCGTCACAAAATCCGCGTTCTTGAGGGGATTTAGAACCTTCAAAAAAGACGAGCTTTATCCAGCCAAGATAAGGGGCAATTTTTAAAACAGGTTTCCCCAAAATCTCAGAGGGCTTTATGTCTTGCTCGAAACTTAGTTGTCCGTTATTATTGTCTCCGATTGTAGAAAATGTTTTTTCTCCGTTTTCCGTTTTTATTTCAATGATTCTGTGAATTATCGGATTTCTCTGATTTGCGTTAAAAATAATAACGTCGCCAACTTTTAGTTTTTCAGGATTAACTCCGATAACGAAAAGTATGTCTCCTTTGTTCATTCCTTTCCTAAAACTAAATTCCTTGAAGGTTTCTTTTTCTATGTCAAATACAGAATATTTTTCTTCGTGTTTTTCAAACCATTTATTTGCGCTTGAAAGCAAATTTCCGTCGTGATACATTGAACAGGATTCAACTATTGCAAGAGGAAGCGGTGTTCCTGTTGCGAGACTCAATCCCGGAAAGAAAATGAATTTTATAAAAATGAAAATGAAAATTATCGAGAAGAACCATCCTTTGAAACTCTCGTCCTTCCAAAGAAGAAACCAAAATCTGCTCCATAAATTTTTTGCCTGCTTTTTTAGAGACATAAATAAAAAAAGATGAAGATGTTTTTAAATGATAGTTTTTTCATACAAATCCTTTTAAAGTTTC
>CAYINP010000022.1:5985-8984 GCA_964364785.1 Candidatus Woesearchaeota archaeon
GAAAAAGAGATGATTAAAATGGCCGTTATTGCCGGGGCCTCTTATGCAATGAGATACAAAGAAGAACATCCTCGGGCAAACGAATCGGAAGTGATAAACTATGTGGCGATGGAAACAAACAAGATAATTCATGAACTCAACAAAGAATGGGGCGATGATTGACGTATTCTGAAAAAATAAAATCCCGCAGATAAATATTTATAAAGTTGTTTGGCTATTTTTAGGGATGAGGAGGAAGGTGAGGAAAAGAGTCTTAAGAAAAAGAACTTCTAAGAATAAAAATTTCTTAAGATACGGATTAATTTCCGCAATTTCTGTTTTTATTATCTTGTTGATTGCTGCGTTTTCGTTTTATTCAAATTATGAGTTTTCAGAAAATAGAGTAACTGGGAAAAATCTTCTTCAGATAATAAATTCGTTGGTTGTTTCTCCACCGATTCCCATAGCGGTTGACTTAGATTCTTCTTCAGACGATTATAGAACTAAGAGAAAGCTGAATCCGGATTCTACCACGGGGATAAGCGAAATCGTCCTTGATGTTAACGGGATTTATAAAACGGATTTGGAAATTGAATCTTCTGAAGAAAAACCGGAAGTGATTTCTGAAGAAGTTCCAACTCTTGCCTACAAATATTTGAAGATAGATGCAATCGCAACAGACGGAGGAACTTCGGCGGCTGATTTGGTTAATAATCTTGATGCTGCCGTTTTGAAATTGAAAGTTAAATCAGATTGGATTGAGGAAAATGATTTGGGCGAGAGAGACGTTTCTTTTTTCAAATATAAATCTCCTGAAGGAGAATCCCTCGGAGAATGGGTTGAACTTAGAACTGATTTTATCAGAAGCACCAGAACGAATGAGCGGGACGCGGATTATGAAAATTATTACGAAACGGAAATCAGTTCTTTTGGATATTACTTTGCAATAGCTGAAAAAACAGGAGATTTTGATTCAAGCGTCTATCTGCCGACAATAGAATTTGTTGAAGAAAACGAGGAAACCGGAATTTTAGTTGAAAAGACTACTGCTTCAGGGAGTTATATTGACGTTACAAGCATTGATGCACTGATTTTGGCAGGCATGGACGGTTTTTACGGGAAACTTGATACTGTAACAATTTCTTTGTACAATTCGACAGGTTTTTTTCTTGATTCTTCCAGTGGCAGAAGTTCGCCGCCTTTGAAAAATTTTGCAGATTTAAATAGACCCTATTATTCTTATCATCTTAACGCCACCGCAAATAACACTTACGGAGATAAAGTTGCCACAGAGACGAAAGTAATTGTTTTGCAAAATCCGTTTAACAAGACTGTTTTCTCCAATCTTATTTTGACAGGGGGAACATTTCCTGTTTTAGCTTTGCCGTTGCCTTCAGCAGACGAAAATATTGTTGATAAACCAAAAGAAATTGGCGGATTCAGCAAGATTACTTTAGATGTAACTAAGGCAGTTAGCGGACAATCTTTAACCGTTAAAGCCTACAATCCTTTACCTGTTGCGATTCCGGAAGATGCATTTCTAAATCCTTACAGTTATCTAAAATTTGAGCCAAGTTCTGATTTAAGAGATGCTCTCGACGAGGATGCTGTTTTGGAATTTGTTGTTGGGGATAGATGGTTAACAGATAGAGGACTGACAAAAGACAGCATTTCTCTTTTCAAATATCAGGAATCTGAAACCGAAGATGAAGAGAGGGAATGGGTTGAGTTGCCAACTTCTTACAAGAGTTTTACTGGAACTGCTACTGCTCCATCTGAACATCTTTATGAAGCCAGCATAGATTTGATTGGCTATTTTGCAATAGCTGACAAAACGCTTTTGACGGAGCTTAATAATCCTCCAAAAGTGGAATTTTTGCCAGATACAACTTCTGAAGGAAATTATGACGACAAAAGTGAAATAATTGCAAATGTCAGAGCTGAAAAAACTGTCAGAGACATTGTGAACATCACTGTTTATTTGTATAATGAAAATAATTTAGTCAGCAAAATTACGAAAAATTCCAATTTGTTTTATAATAATTTTTCAGGACTTTCTGATGGAACTTATTATCTTAGCGTGACTACGAGCGACGGCATTTCTCTTGGGAAAACTCCGACAAGAAAGATTGTTCTTCAGACGCCTGAAACCAAAGAAAAGATTTCCATCCCTAAAATTGACAAGGGAAAAGCGTCTGAATATATTCCCGACGATTCTGACATCGGAATAAAGACGATAAATTTGAGCGCCAAGAACGATATTGTCAATGCGGAAATGACTATAAAAACCTACGACGATAAGCCGGTTTCAATCGAAGAAGAGAAATCCGGAGAGGTCTATCAATATCTTGAATTTGAGACTTCAAATATAAATCCAAATCTCAATGAAGCCATTGTTGAAATACAGATTGAGAAAGATTGGGTTGAAGACAATGACTTAAACAAGGAGAAGATATCTCTTTTCAAATATGATGAATCAGAAGACGAATGGATTGAAATTTCAACAACTTATAAGGATGCCGATAATGTTTATTATAATTACATAGCAAAACTGAATTCTTTCAGCTATTTTGCCATCGCCGAGAAAACTTCTTCTGCAAACGCGACTTCAGCCAATTCTTCCCAGGCAAATTCTTCTTCTGTGAATAATTCTCAATCAAGCTCTTCTGCGGCGAATCAAGGAACTTCTGGAACGAGCACAAGAACGCAGGATACATCTTCTTCAAGATCCAGCCCGACAGAAATTTCAAAAACCAGCAGAGAAAGTTTTTTCAAAGAAAATTCCAGCACAATTATTTTTTCAGTTATTGCATTTGGGTTGATTGTTTTCATTGCAACCGTCGGCTTCTTCTTTTTCAAGATAATAAAGCGCGCCAAAAAAGATCTCGGCAGATTTGAAAAGATGGAAAAAACCGCTGAAAAAGATTTGCACAAACTTGAAAAAGTTGAAAAGGAAGCTGAAAAAGATTTGCACAGATTCGAGAGGAAATTTTCCTGGCTATGAATATATTCTAAATTTC